>CAISRK010000127.1 GCA_903887815.1 uncultured Bacteroidales bacterium
CATGACTTCCTATGCCAATTATTTGACGTTTGCCCAGGCGGATGAAAGCTTTATGAACCGGACTACTCTGACTACCGGACCATGGAATTACTTTTATAACTCAGCAGACCCTTATGTACTGGCCACTTGGAACAACTTATATAATTCTATCAACCGGGCCAATGTCTTACTGGATAACATTGATAAAAACCCGGATTTACCTCAGAAAAGCAGGGATATTATTCGCGGGGAAATGTTATTTTTAAGAGGCTACTTCTATTTCCAGCTGGCTTGTTATTGGGGAGGAGTACCATTGAAAACGACTGCAACAACCGACATTGTTAATGTGAATCTTGCCAGAGCCAGCCTTAAAGATACCTATACTCAGATATTGAGTGACATGACGGCAGCGGAAGCATTGGTCCCCCGTATTGATAGCATAAAAGTTAGCGGTTCAATAACCAAATCGGCTGTTCGAGGTTTGTTGGCCCGTGTTAATTTGTACATGGCCGGAGAGCCGCTGAAAGATAAAACAAGGTATACCGAGGCAAGCAAGTGGGCTAAAATGGTGATGGATGATCCTTTGGCAGCACATGTTTTAAATCCAAGCTATCCCCAGGTTTTTATCAATATGGCTGCTGACAAATATGATATCAAGGAGAGTATATGGGAAGTGGAATACTGGGGGAACAACACCACCCAATGGACTGAAGCCGGTAACCAGGGGTATATCAACGGACCTGCTACTTCACTCGCTTCAAACTGGGGACAGGATGCTGCTTACATGACCATAACGAATAAATTCTATGATGTTTTTGAAAGTGGAGATAACCGCAAATGGTGGGATGTTGCCTGCTTTACCTATGGTGTAAAACCCCTTAAAACGATGGTTACGCATCCACCGACACAAGCAGTAAAAAATGCCCTTTATCCAGGGAAATGGAGAAGAGAATATGAAACTGTGTCACCTCCGGGTGCGACCGCAACACCTATCAACGTTCCACTGTTAAGATATGCCGATATCCTCTTAATGTATGCCGAAGCAGAAAATGAAATTAGTGGTGTGCCTTCTACAGCGGCGATCAATGCAGTTAACGCTGTAAGAGAAAGAGGTTGGTCAAAAGGTGTCAAAACCATCACTGTAACAAATGGGGGGACTGGCTATACTACAGCGCCAACTGTAACCTTTTCTGCTGGCTCAGGATCAAATGTTATTCCTGTTACTGCTACCGCAACAGCTACTATAACGGGAGGAGTTGTAACTGCTATTACCCTCAGCCGGGATTTAACCGGTGTAGTTTACAACAACGAAGGTCAATATACCACGGCTCCTTCGATAACCATTACCGGTGGGGGTGGAACAGGAGCAACGGCAACGGCAACAATCTGGACCAATGCAGATGCTGATTTAACAGCAGCACAAACCAGCTCCAAAGCAAGTTTTCTTGCTGTTATCCAGAATGAAAGAATGAGGGAACTCAACATGGAAAATTTTAGGAAATATGATTTACTGCGTTGGGGAATATTCCTTCAGGTAAATTCAAACCTGGCAAACGATATGGTAACACAAGGTTTTACTGCAGCTTTCGTTAAATACTATTCCGCTGTAAGCCAAAGAGATCTTTTTTGGCCAATACCCTCCACAGAATGTGTGGCAAATACGTCAATGGTACAGAATCCACTTTGGTAAATAACTTCATATTAAAACGATTATGAAATTCAAATATTATAACATGTTATTAGGGGTACTGTTATTGGCCTCCTGTAACAAAGATGTTGTGCCGAATCTGCAGGCTCCGACCTTTGATGTCACAACAACAACTTCCACATTTAAAGTGGGGCAACCTATAACATTCC
>CAISRK010000128.1 GCA_903887815.1 uncultured Bacteroidales bacterium
ATAGCACAATACGGGTTTATAAGGTTTGGCTCAAGGAAAATAATTTTGCCTCCAGGTTTAAGCAATGTAAGGATGACCCTAAGTGATTGATCCAGGTCGTTGTAAAGGTGATGCAAAATCCCGTTTCCAACAACATAATCGTATTTTATATGAGCCAGATTCTCAATTTCGTTAAAACGGGAAAAATCGGCATTGCGGTATTCCAGGTTCGGCATCTGGTTGTTTTTGTTCGATTTTGTAACAAACGGTTCGCAGATATCAATACCTAGTATGCTCATCCCAGTTTTTTGTGCCATGTAGAGCGATGCTTCGCCGGTTCCGCTTCCGATTTCCAGTATCCGTCCGCCAGGCTTTTCGTCCATGAGCGAGAGTATATAATCGAAACGCCTTTTGAGCCGAATATCGGCAGTCAAGCCGCTGAATATCTGGTTCCGTCCATTATCGTCGGTAATTATCTTCATCTTTTTGATCTAAATCTTTTTCTGCCGGACATCCATGTTTCCGGAACTCAATTATTTTAACTGCTAGCAGGGGGAAATGGTTTTCCTATTATCAGATTTTCAGTGATTTAACCAGGTTGTCGATTTTATCAGCCGAATCCAGTTTTTTGGAACGGTGAATAATCGACTTGCGGATAAACTTAGGCCTTCCCTTGGTTTCTTCAAATATCTTGGCAATATACTCGCCGAGGAATGAAATGCCAAGTATATTGAGTCCTCCAAAAAACAATATAAGTACGATCACAGTTGTAATACCATGAGGAATGTCAGGGAACATGATTTTGTATATGATTTGGAAAATCATGGCAAGGAATGAAAGCATTGTAATGGTTAAACCTACATAACTCAGGATTTCGAGAGGGATAAAACTGAACGAGAAGATTGCTTTCTTTGCCCACCAGAAATTTTTTCGCCAGCTGTTTGTTGACCGGCCAAACATTCGTTCCGGCCGTACATAATCGACACCGGTTTGTTTAAACCCAACCCATGCCCTGAGCCCGCGCAGGAATTGCTCCTTTTCGGGCAGGTTAACCAGATGGTTCACAACCTTGCGGTCGATCATCGAAAAATCACCCGCATCGCGCGGGATATTTACGTACGACAGCCTGCTGAAGATTTTGTAGAAAAGTTTGTACATCACGTTCATAACAAGCGAAGCTTCACGAGTTACACGGCGGCCATAAACCACATCGAACCCTTCGAGCCATTTTTCGTAAAACATCGGGATTACCCACGGCGGGTCCTGCATATCGCCGTCCATTGGTACCACCACATCGCCGGATGCAATTTCCATGCCGCTTACAAATGCAGCCTGCGAACCGAAATTCCGCGAATGGGTTATGGCTACCACATTACTGTCGTTTTCACAAATCTTTTCCAGAACTTCCTGTGTGTTATCGGGTGAAGCATCGTTAACGAAAATAATTTCGTAGGCTGTGCTGCATTTTTCAAACGCTTTCAGCAATCCTTCGTACATAAACGGGATGGCTTGCTCATCCTTGTAACAGGCAATAACACAGGTTATTTTATTGATTTTTTCCGGCGAACGGAAAGCCGGTAATATGACATCCCTGTAATTGATAACTTCGTGCCATGCTGCGTACTTTTTCAGCCCTTCCTCCACAGTTGTTAGCGGCTTCCACTTTATAAGCTTTTCGGCTTTATCGTAGTTTCCATACCAGTTTTCAATATCCCAGTTGCGGTTTTTCATCGATCCCCAGGTAGGAGTAATTTCCAGGCCGAAATCCTTAATCGTAATATCAACCAGTTCGGAAATCGTGGTTTTTATACCGGAACCAATATTTATCGATTCGCCATAAATTTCCGGATTCATATACCTTGCAGCATTAATAAATGCTTCAACGCAATCGTCGATGTATATAAAATCCCTGCTGATTTCGGGCGAGACCAGGGGAGGCAAGGAGCCGGAAGCTGCATGTTCGATCAGGCGCGGGATGAGGCGGTCGGGTTCCTCCCAGGGGCCATAAATGGAGAAAAGCCTGAGATTAACGGTTGGAATATGATGAAATTTACCGTAATAATTCAGGAGGTAATTAGCCGAAATTTTTGAAACCGAATATTGACTATTGGGGACCAGTTTTGCATCTTCGGCGGGGTTTTCGCAATTGGTGCCATATTCCGAGCTGCTGCCTGCATGAACATAAGCTTTTATATCCTTGCAGTTTTCAAGTATGTTAAGGGTTCCTATTACATTCGTTTCGAGTATGAGGCTGGTGTTGTTCTGTTTCGAATAAGCTCCGTAAGCTGCCAGGTTGAAAATTACTTTAGGCTTATAGGTCTCAAAAACTTTGCTTATTGAATTTTTATAGGTGATATCGCAGAAAACAATATTCTCGGGAGGGATATTCAATAACTTCAGCCGCCAGGCGTACCTGCTGTTGTGGGTTATGGCATAGCAATCGGTCCTGAATCTCAGGAAGGTATCCAATAAATTCGCACCGATGAAACCGCTTGCGCCAAAAATAAGTATGGGGCCGGGCAGGGCTTTTATTTTTTCTTCCAGGGTAATCATAGTTAAAAATTTTGAATGATTTCATCGATAACCAACGCGATGCTTTTCGCATCTATGCCTGAAATTTCCTGGTAATATTTCTGGTTTCCATACAGTTGCGTTGGATATCCTTTGGCATGCAGCGATTTGAAGTTATGAAAACGGACTCCTGATTCAACCATTTTCATAAGCAATTGTTCACCCAGGCCACCGCGCTGAACATGCTCTTCGAGCACAATCACGTTGCCTGTTTTTGAAATGCTTTGTTCAAGTTCACCTGAAATTTCAGCTACCGGAACTTTAAGGATTGTGAAAATATCCACGCAATCCAGCTCTTTTACAGCTTCAATGGCATTCTGAACGATGGGGCCCAAAGCGATAAGTGTTATTTTTGGTTGCTTCGAAACTATTACATGGTTAACAGTTGAAATCTGCAGGGCTTTGTCAGGATATGGATTACCAAGACCCAGGCGTAAATATGCCGGTTTGTTGTTTTTAACAATTTCGCGGATGCAGTATTCAACATCATCGGCGAAAGCCGGTATCCAGCAGGTCATATTCGGCAGCGGGCTCAGGCAGGCAATATCTTCGATGGCATGGTGCGTAGCCCCCATGATTCCGTAGCCGTAACCGCCGCCATTGCCAACCAGGAAAACCGGCAGATCGTGGAAGCAAACATCGTTGCGGGTCTGCTCCAGGCAGCGGTATACGATAAAAGGGGCAATGCTGTAGCAAAACACCTTATATCCTTTGTAAGCCATTCCGGCGGCCATGCCAACCATGTTCTGTTCGGCAACACCGGCATTGATAAACCGGTTTTTCATCGATTCCTGCACGTTTTCCAGCGCATTGTATCCTAAATCGCCGGTTATGAAAACGATTTTTTCGTTCTCATTACTTACCTTCTCTATAGCCCGGGAGAATATTTTACGCATGATATAGCTTGTTAATGTCCTGGAGAGCCTGTGTGTATTGCTCTTCGGTCATTGGTAAGTAATGCCATTCCATCCTTTTTTCCATGTAACTGACTCCTTTCCCTTTCGTAGTATTGGCAATCAGTACTTTGGGCTTGCCGTTCAGCAATATCCTGCATTTTTGAATGGTACCATTTATTAGTTCAATATCGTGCCCGTCGATTTCAAAAACATCAAACCCGATACTTATCCAGGTACCGGCATTTGCCGTATCACCCAGAATGTCGGATGAGTTCCCGAATCCCTGTATGCTGTTCTTGTCAATAACCACAATCAGTCGATCAAGTTGGTTGTTTACTGCAAAATGTGCCGCTTCCCAGGTTGTGCCTTCGTTGGTATCGCCGTCGGAAAGCAATACAAATGTGTGGTTACCGGAAGCTTGTATTTTGTTAGCCTGTGCTATACCTGTGGCAATGGATAAGCCATGACCCAGCGATCCCAAAGCGAACGGTATACCTTTGTATTTATTGGCAGCCGGATGCGCGGGGAGTTGTGTGCCGTTTTTATAAAAAGAAAGAAGCTCGCTGTCGGGGATTTCGCCCGAATAATTCAGGCAAACATAAAGGGCAAGGGCTGCATGGCCTTTCGATAGAATAAAATCCTCTTCTTCATTCTTATTGTAAACCAGTATCGAAATCAGCAGGTCGATGCAGCTCAAAGCACCGCCTATATGTCCCGAATTGGCCTGGTGCGAAAGCTCAAGGATTCTTGTTCTGAGCTGCTTTTGTATTTCCCCGGAGTTCTTCATTCGCAGCTAATTTTCTAGCGGTTTTTCATTTATTTCGAGCACAGCAAAATCGGCACCTCTTTTGATAACCGTATACCTGTTAAAAGCCTGGCCCTCTTTCATCTTATCAAATCCTACGAGTTCAAGCAGGGCAGTATTGTTTACATATTGGTCTAAAACAATGTAATGGTTGTTGCGGGTTTTGGCAAATTCATAAAAGTCGTTTACAGATGCCGGGCGTTTTACATACTTCTCGTAGTATAACTCGAAGGCAAGATGTGAGTGAATATTATACTCCTTCTCCCCATAGAAATAGAAATATTCACAAGCCATTACATTTACATGTTTGCGCGGCATGTAGCGGCTAATCATTTCAACTCTCCCGATCGAATCGGTATAATTCAGGCAGTTTTTAACTATCGCAAAAGTGTTTACCAGCAAAAAAACAGATAAAACACCGATTAATATCTTCTTTTTAAGGCTGGCAAGCTCCGGCAGGTTGGTGAGGGCGAAAGTGATAATAAGGGCAATAAACGGGAAATAGAGTAAACCGTATTTCAGTGTTTTTCCGTGCGAAACGGAAGCCAGGCCTATAACAAGTGCAATAAAGTATAAGAAAAGGTTGAACTGCTTTTTTCTCAGCGATTTCCAGGATACAGCAACCGAAGTAATAAGTAATATTGAGTATGCAGCTATATTCGGATTCCAGAAAAAACGGAGATGCTCGTCAATAATTTTGAGCAAGGGAGTGTAAAATTTAAAATCAGCTTTCGATAAATTCGGATCGGCAGTGAACTGAATCCAGAAACTGTGCAGTTCCGAAGTTGTAGTAAGATCGTAAAAGTAAAGTAAAGCAAATGCAGTGCCTGTGAGCC
>CAISRK010000129.1 GCA_903887815.1 uncultured Bacteroidales bacterium
ACATACCTTCCGGGTATGTACAAGAACTGGTTTCTCGATTATGCTTCCTATGTTATTCTCGAACGTGCCGTGCCTGAAGTCCTTGATGGACTAAAACCCGTTCAGCGACGCATTCTCCACAGTATGTGGGAACTCGAGGATGGACGTTACAATAAAGTTGCCAATGTGATCGGCAATACCATGAAATACCATCCTCATGGTGATGCATCCATTGGGGATGCCATGGTGCAGATCGGTCAGAAAGACTTACTCATTGATACCCAGGGAAACTGGGGAAACATACTTACCGGCGACAGCGCAGCAGCTCCCCGTTATATCGAAGCCAGGCTTTCAAAATTTGCTCTCGATGTAGCTTTTAATCCGAAAACAACCAAATGGAAGCTTTCGTACGACGGACGTAACAAGGAACCGGTTAATCTTCCTATGAAGTTCCCGGTACTTCTGCAGATGGGCGTTGAAGGTATTGCCGTTGGTCTTGCTTCAAAACTGCTTCCGCACAATTTCGTTGAACTGATTGATGCATCGGTAGCTGTGCTTAAAGGTTCTGATTTTACGTTGGTTCCTGATTTCCCAACCGGCGGCCTTGCTGATGTTACCCGCTACAACGACGGGCTCAGGGGTGGAAAAATCAGGATTCGTGCCCGAATCAGCCAGCTGGATAAAAAAACACTCGTTATTACCGAGATCCCTTTTGGAACTACCACCGGCGATCTGATCGATACCATTATCGCTGCCAGCGAGAAAGGCAAGATCAAGATCAGGAAAATAGATGACAATACAGCCCAGAATGTTGAAATACTGATACACCTGCAACCCGGGGTTTCGCCTGATCAGACGATTGATGCTTTATATGCCTTTACGGATTGCGAACGGTCCGAATCACCCAACTCGTGTGTAATTCATAAGGGAAAACCTTACTTCGTTGGAGTGAAGGAAATCCTTCGGATTTCGGTTCAGCGATCCATTGATCTCATTAAACTGGAATTGCTTATCCGTCAGCAGGAACTGATGGAATCGCTGCTTTTTGCTTCGCTCGAAAAGATTTTTATTGAAAACCGAATCTACCGAGATATTGAAGAATGTAAGACCTGGGAAGCCGTTATCAAAGCCATCGATAAAGGGTTGGAACCGTATAAGCCTGATTTTTATCGGGTTATTACTGAGGATGATATTGTACGACTTACCGAGATCCGCATCAAGCGTATTTCGAAATTCAATGCGTTTAAGGCCGATGAACACATCAAAGGGCTGAATGCCGAATTGAAAGAAGTTCTGTTTAACCTCGAACACCTGACCGGTTATGTTATTGCTTTTTACGAAAATATACGTAAAAAATATGCCGAAGGTCGTGAGCGTAAGACTGAACTCCGCAATTTCGAAAGCATCGAAGCTGCCGCCGTTGCTGCTGCAACGCAAAAATTATATGTAAACAGGCAGGAAGGATTTGCCGGGTTCAGCCTCAAGAAAGATGAATTCGTTTGCGACTGCTCCGATATCGACGACATAATCGTGTTCCGCGAAGACGGTACTTTCGCGGTTACACGGGTTGTTGAGAAAGCTTTTGTTGGCAAAAATGTGATTCATATCGACGTATTTAAAAAGAACGACGACCGTACGGTTTATAACCTGGCCTACCAGGATGGACGAATGGGAGCGGTTTATGTGAAACGATTCGCCGTAACCGGCGTTGTGCGCGATAAGGATTATTTTTTAACTAAAGGTTCGCCGGGTTCAAAAGTGCTTTATTTTACTGCAAATCCCAATGGGGAATCCGAGATTATCAAAGTAAGTCTCAAACCCAAGCCCAGGCTTAAAAAGCTCAATTTCGACTTCGATTTTTCGGAGATTGCCATTAAAGGCCGAAGCTCTCAGGGGAATGTGTTGAGTAAAAATGCTGTGAAGAAAATTGTCCAGGCCGAAAAAGGCTTCTCAACACTCGGAGCGCGCCTTATATGGTACGACGATACGGTAATGCGGCTGAATACTGATCAACGAGGGCTTTACCTGGGTGCTTTCAAAGATGATGACCGTATACTTACGCTTACCCGTTCAGGATTTTATAAGCTTGTGAGCTTCGACCTCTCCAACCATTTTGAAGAGGACATGATGCTTATTGAAAAATTTCATCCTACAAAAGCATTGACAGTTTTATACTACAGTGAAACTAAAAAGACCTATTTCATCAAGCGTTTTGTTCCGGAACTTTCTGATAAAAAAACAAGCCTGTTCCCCGAGGAAGAAGGAAACCGTTTTGTAGCTGCAGTAGCTGACCGGAGGCCCCGAATTCTTGTTGAATATAACAACGAAGGTGCGAAGAAAGAAGTTGATCCTGAAGAAATTATACTCGACGAGTTTGTTGAAGTGATGGGTCTGAAAGCCAAAGGGAAAAAGATCAGCAGTCATCCTATACTGGAAATCAAATGGCTGGAACCTATTCCTGCCGAAGAGGAAGAAGAAGTGATCGCTGATGAAACGGAAGACGAATCGGAGGAAACCGGGGAAGAAACAGGTGAAGAAACCTCTGAAGAATCCTCTGAAGAATCCTCTGAAGAATCTGCTGAAGAATCCGCTGAGGAAACAGATAATGACGACATTACAACAACAGAAGAAATAAGTTTGAAACCTAAGGAAAACAAAGGCAATGCGAAGGAAAAGAAAGCCGCTGGCTTTAAACCAGTTGTTGTTCCTCCTGTAAATCCGCCCGAGTTTCCTGATGATGATGAACCCGGCACCGGAATACAGATGACCCTGTTTTAAGTTGTAATACTATTTTATCCGAGTATAAGTAACAAGAAAACAAGTAATAGCATTCTGAGCCAGGTATCCTGGTGACTTAAAATGTGCCCCCTTTATGTTTATACATCACACCAGCAACCAGCAACCAGC
>CAISRK010000130.1 GCA_903887815.1 uncultured Bacteroidales bacterium
CAAAGCTCATAGTGGCAGGCTGGTCATCCCACATGATATGGACAATACTAACTTCGAACCAAAGCAGGTTGCCGTTCTTATGAAATGACCTTAAATTATACCGTTCGGGCACAGCTACGCCTCTAACGCGGCGATTGTTTGTTCGGGCAACCATTTCCTTGTCGTCGGGATGGATAAAATCAGTAAAGGGTTTCGAAATCAGTTCTTCCTGCGTGAAGCCTGTAAGCTTTGTCATCATAGTGTTCGCAAACAGGAGCTTGCCTTTCTGGGCAACTACAATGCCTTCAACAGCCGCTTCAATCAGGAGCCTGTAGCGGTATTCACTTTGGCGGAGTTTTTCTTCAGCCTGTTTCGGCTCGGTGATGTCCCAGTTAAATCCCAGGAAGTGTTTAAATTCTCCTTCAGCGCCAAAAACAGGAACAGCGTGGCACCAGAAATCGCGATAGCTTCCGGCTTTGTTTCGTAACCTCAGATAATTATCATGTTTGGCTTTTTCAACCCAGGCTTTTTTCCATATTTCAGTTGATTTCGCGATATCGTCGGGATGAACGAAGTTGAGCCACGACTCAGTTGTGAGAGATCCGGCGGTCTTCAGACCGGTATATTCGAGATATGCACTATTTACATAGTTGTATTTTTCGCCGTTAAAAGCCCATATCTGAACCGGGGAGTTTTCCAGTATACTATTAAGTTCAAATTTACTTTCAGTTAATTCGGCCAGGGTTTCATTCAGTTTTTCCTCGGTATGCTTACGGCTGGTAATATCCATAGCAATTCCATTCCAGAGGATACTGCCGTCAGCGAGGCGCTCGGGGTGCGCCTGCGACCACATCCAGCGTAAACCCTTGCGGGGGAGGATAGACCTGAATTCGCATGTGAAAGGCTGAATAGTGGCAACCGATTGCGCGATATCTTTCAGAACAGAAACAAGGTCATCGGGATGTATCAATCCGAAAAATAATGTTGCATTATCGTATACTTGCTCCGGTGTTAATTCAAACAAATCAGCACTACCCGGGCTTACATAAGGGAATGCGGAACTGCCATCGGGCAACAAGCGATATTGATAAATTACACCTGGAACTGAACGGGCAAGGTTTATAACCTGATCACGGCTTTCGGCAAGTTTTTCCTCAGCCAGCTTTTGTTCGGTTATATCATTTATAATCGACAGTACACAAACTTCGGAATTAATGTCGATAAGCCGTGACGAGAAAAGGGCATGAATAATCCTGTTATCTTTTGTTTTAAATCGGTAAGCCCTGTTCGATATTTCAAGCATATACATTATATCTGTAACCGCTTCAATACGTTCGTTCATATCGGCCCACAGCCCCAGCCCGATCGAAGAATTTACGAGTGCTTCTTCTCTTGTATATCCTAAAATTGAAGTAAAAGCATCGTTTACCTCAATAAATTTACCATCTTCCAGGCGGGCAATGCTAACCGAGTAGGAGGATGCGGAAAATATTTTCGAGAATTTATCCTCACTTAAGCGCAGTGCATGTTCCGCCTGTTTCCTGTTTAGTGCCGCTCCTAAGCTTGAGGCAATGTCCTCAATAAGTTCAATCTGCTCTGAAGTAAAACAATTTTTCCGTGAATCGTTTAACTGAATAAGACCTACAACTTTTTCCTTGTTGCGTATTGGGATCAGGGCTATGGATGAAAAGCCCTCATTAATGCATTGATTCCGGGAAAACGCCTGCTTATTTATGCCGCCCGGCATAACCGGAATCGATGATGAATCGTTCGTACAGAAGCTCCCCCTGGATGTAAACAGCGGATTAGCCGGATCGATGCGGCACGAAATTACCTGGCCGCAGGTACATGCCAGTTTCACATTCCCATTCTCGTCTCTGCATGGCAGGCCTTTGGAGTCGGGTAAAAGAAGTGTGTTTTCAGTCGCAAGATGGCCTTCAGAGAAACCAAACTGCGAGAAGTATGGAAAGTCCTCACCTTCCTGGAGCCGTATACCTGCGGCTTCGAAACCTGTGATCGTTTTAAGCGAAACAAGCAACTGTTGAATTGTTTCATCCAGATCGAATGGTTCATTTAACAATTGCAGGACCTCCCGACCAAACTCCCTGTAAGCCTCGGTTTGTTTGCGTTCGCTTATATCACGCGTAAACCGCAGCAAGACAGAATCCTCAAATTTAATACCCTCTATTGTCCACCAACGTTTTTCGCCTTTTTTATTCCGTATCTGCAAATCGGCATTGCTGGCAACAGTTGTAGCATGCGCATATATAAAATTAAGATTCGTTTGATCCGGATCAGCGGTAAATATCTCACTTACCGACATGGAAAACAGTTCTTCTCTCGTATATCCTGTAATTTTTTCACAGGCTTCATTTACCTCCGTGATCTTTCCGTCAGCATCCGAAATCAGCACAGCATCCTGAGCTTTTTCGAAATAGCAGCTGTATTTTTCTTCACTCCTGGCCAATTCCCTGCTTAGCCGGTTGATGTCATCAGATGCTTTTTGCAGTAACAATGCATTCCGGGCAAGGGCCTGCTCCTGCTTATACAAATCGATGAAAACGCTAAGTTTACTTCGGAGTACTTGATGAATAACAGGTTTTATAACGATATCAACAGCCCCCGATTCATACCCGCTCAACTCGTCCAGAATATCCTTACGGTTGACAGTAATAAAGAGTATTGGAATTTTACGTTCACTTTTTTTTTCGTTGATCTTAACTGCCAGGGCAAAGCCGCTTATACCCGGAATCTGGGCATCAATAATGGCCATTGCAAGGCTTATCCCCTGTATTTTCGAAAGGGCTTCCTCACCTGTTCCGGCCCGGATTATATTAACCTTTTCCGATTGCAGCGACGACTCAAGGATATCCGCGTTTTCAAGTGAGTCGTTAACTAAAAGGATATTGGGAATAACATTCATAAATAGTATATGTTTTCAGATTCGCACAAAACCCAGACTGAGAATCAATTGATTATTACGTTTTGAGATAAACCAAGTTTAAAATTTTCAAGAAGCGTATAACATGGCGCTTTCCTATAGTGAATGACAAGTTTATTGCACGCTTCAGATCTATTTTGATTCCGGGTCAGGAGAATAATCCGACCGAAGCAGTAAGCACTGAATTTTCATACCTCATTTTTATCAAATTATAAACAAAAAGGGTTTTCAATTGAATTCCCGGTATTAGTAAGGCACAAACACAAAACGGTAAATATCAAATAATCTGCTGCCTGAAACTCTCTACTGCCAAACGGTACGACTCCAATCCAAAACCGGTTATAATTCCTTTCGTGCCTGCCGATATCATTGAAATACTCCTAAAATCTTCGCGGGCATAAATGTTCGAAATATGAACCTCAACCACCGGTGTGCTGATTGCTTTAACCGCATCGCCAACTGCAACCGAGGTATGGGTATACCCGCCTGCATTTAGTATTATTCCGTCAAATGAAAAACCAACTTCGTGCAGTTTATCAATAATTTCACCCTCTATATTCGTTTGGTAATACGTAAATTCTACGTCGCTGTATACATTTATTAATGATTCATAAAAGGTCTCAAACGAAGAAACACCATACACTCCCGGTTCGCGTCTGCCAAGCAGGTTCAGATTAGGTCCGTTAATGATGCAGATTTTCATGTAAAACAATTTTGAGAACAAATATAATTATTCCTGTGAATAAAAGAATTTTTATTTATTTCAATAAATAATGGTTCAAAATTACTGATTGCTGGTTACTG
>CAISRK010000131.1 GCA_903887815.1 uncultured Bacteroidales bacterium
CATATTTTGGGCTAGGTGCAACCTTTCTGTGGGCTATGCTCATAAAACCGTGCATTTGTTTCACCAAATATAACCATAATTAGCTACTGATCAGTACATTTGTAGTTAAACAGTAGACCCTAAGTAGAAGCATTTTCCGCAAGTTAGCGTGTGGCTCATTAATTATGAGATGCAGGGATAATTGAATTATCAATATGTATAATGTAAGATATTGAATGAATTATATAGCCTATAAAACAGCAGCTACCAGTTTTGTAACCGACTCCCTTATTTCGTCTTCAGTAAAAGGTTTTGCTAAAAAACCATTAATGCCTGCTTTGGCGCACTCAATTTGAGTATAGTAATCAATCTGGGACGAAACCCCGATTATAGGTGTAACTTTGTTAAATATTCTGATTTGTTTCGCAGCTTCAATGCCATTTAGCACAGGCATGTATATATCCATCAGAATAGCATCGAAATTACTGGTTTTACATTCGTTCACAGCCTGTACACCATTTTCAACCAATGTATAATCCCATTCAAGTATATCCATGCAGATATCCATGAGTTTTTGAAGCATATCGTCATCTTCAGCTATAAGAATGTTCATCCGCTATTTACTATGACCAGTTTTATAAAGATCAAATGAAAAGGGTATAACTTATTAATCCGGTTGTACCTGTCTTTACCCGATCCGTAAAGCCAAAATTAGAATAAATATTTGACCTTACTATAATTAATTAGGGCCTCTTTTGATTACTCTTAAATAGGTAATAAAAACAAAAAATGCGGCTCAGAAACTGAACCGCATTTTCATAAACAAACAACAAAACCAGTTATGAAATTACCTCTGTAACCAGCAGAGACATGTAATACAAACTCTTTGTTTAACTAACCGATACAAAAGTACAGTCATCTGTTTAAGCTTAATGTTAACGAAACAGAAAGAACGTTAACAGTTGTTAATGATCAGTATAGCACAGAGAACAGTGGCCGGCTAAGGTTTTAACTATAATTAACAACGTTCCGGGATTGGTTTGAAATAATAGAATCTGCCAGCCGTTATACAGGTAAATCAAATCAGCAGGAAGTATTTGCCATTGCCGTGTTATGATTTCCGGCCGGGACCTTTACCCTGTAAACAATCCTTAAATACAATCGCTATGAATCCTACACGTGATATTAAAGCTGATCATACTGCTATAACCATTATTCTTGATGCCATGAAAAAACTGGCTCTCGATATGCAGAAAGGCAAATTCATCGACTCATACCGGATTGTGCAGATTTTTGATTTTCTCCATTCATTCAATGAGCATACTCATTATGAAAAGGAAGAGAAAAGTCTTTACCCGGCTTTACTGGAATATAATATACCCTGGACAGCTGACACAATTGATCACCTGGCCAGTGAACATAAACTGGCTCATGCGTGTATAAACGAAATTGATGCTCTTTTCCAGGAGTACCTTTCGGGCAACGTACAGGTTATTGATACCCTGTCGTTAAGCATGCTCGAGTATATTGAACTTGAAAAACGACATATTAAGATAGTGAATACTGTTGTGCTGCCGTTATGTGAACGGGTTTTTGATGCCAGGAAGCTACAAACCCTTGCAGTGGATTTTAAAAGGATTCAAAAACTGAATGCCGCGCAATTAAGGTATGAGGATTACTACCAGTTGCTTGCAATGATCTATTCGGAAAATGAGATTATACCGGAAAGGGTAAACCGATAAGGGAGTTATGAGCTATGAATTATGAGTAGACGGTTTGGTGCACGTTGTCGTTTAGGAATAAGAAACGGCGAACGGGGAGATCGCTTTACAATGTAACAAATCAGCGATGGGCCGGGAAAAACAGATCTGCGAAAGGAGTTTTCAAATTCTTTCGGGCACCGGTACTTATTTCATATATTGATTTGCCGGTCAGCCTTGGAGCCAGTAAGAAAATGTTGCAAATTGCAAGGATTATAATTTTTCCGGGAAATAGCCTGTTCCGAAACATAAGCAATAGCAGGGCTGACTAAATTTTTTTATCGGTGGTAAACATTTCAAGCCCTTTTTTGCTAAATTTGATAGGATAAAATTCAGATCCTCTGGTTTATGATACTCAGGACCAAGCTATTTTTTTTATGGTTATTATTTATTTGTCTGTGCAGCTGTGAATATCAGCTCGATAAAGGAAATTACAGGGATATTGCAAGGCCAAGCGAAACCCACCAGGTTGATTTAAGACTGCTTTCCGAAAAGGATACAATTAAAATATTCGGGAACACTAAACTTTATTGCGACTTTGATTTGCATGGTCTGACTGAAATGTCCGGCATGTTTTCAATGCAGGGTCAAAAATGGTATGTTTCATCCCGGACAGCTTTATTTGATATATTCCCCTCGGGTTTATTGCCTGGTTACGATACATTAAGCCTTGTACTTTACGCAAAAAGCGGCTCGGGCAGCATGGCGGATATTGTAGGCGCCGAAGGGTATGTTGCGGGCCGGAAATGGTTTGTTCTCGTTGACGGGAGGCCGGCCCCCAGTTTAAATCTTACAAAATCAATCACTCCCGAAGGCTACCTGAAACTGGGCTGGCCCGAATGCAATCAATATAATATTGAATATTATGATTTCCAGTTCAGGGCTAATTCAGGTGGACCCAAAATTAAAATCTATGATCCCGGTACCAAATACATGATCGATACCTGCTATATTGGTGGTGGAATAATTTATGTGGTTAACAGCAAGGTGCAATTTAATAATACGATAGGTAAAGGAGTGCAGTTGACTATAAATGACCCTTATCCCACTTTGAATTTTGAAGAAAAAGGGTTTGACAGTTGCAGGGTATACTGGCAAAAATCGAAGTACAAAGCCACGTATAAGCTTTTCAGGGACGACGTCTCGCATGAAACAGCCATCCTCGAATCGCATACCGATACATCAGTTATTTGCCCGCACCTGGGAGTGGGCAACAGCATACCGTTTGTTCTCAGGACTTTACCCTTTCATCCCCAAAGCAGCAATACGTATTACAATCAGATTGATAATAAAAACATTTTAATAGGTAAGTATCTCAAAGGAAACTGGCCAAAAATGGCCTATAACCGCCTTGAAAAAATGATATATACCAATACGGGTAACGAATTATTCCCTTATGATATCAGTTCACTCTCACCCCGTAACCGATATTATATAAATTACCTCAGCTCCCAGGGATTATATTCGTGCCCAACCAATTCCTCCAAAATAGCAGCTTTGGCGGGAGATAATATTTATATTTTTCAAAACTATTTATTGCAGAACCCCATTATAATACCTTTCGACTGCATCGGGCAAAGCATTACACATTTTTACCTTACCGATAACGACCTGATAAGCATTGTGAAGGGGAACGTGTTTGAGCAGATACGCTTGTCCGACCAGAAAGTGATTGCATCTGTTCTTATCTCTGATTTCCCGGATGCCGATCCATGGGCATGCTTTACTACCTCGAGGGATGGCAAATATTTCTGTTTTGTCAGCAGAAAAGGAATCCGGTTGTGCAGTATCGTCAATGGTGTGCTTACCTGTACGTATTTCGATGACAGGTCATACCGATCAGCCTTGTTCGACGATAACACCGATGATCGCCTGCTGCTTACTTTTAACGATTCCAATACTATTGAAGTCCGCAATGCATCGGATTTCAGCCTGGTAAATCAATTCAGCCTGCCTGGAAAAGCCGAAGTTCTCTGCGATATAGATCCTGAAAGCGGTTACCTGCTCACAACCGATTATATGAATTCATATATAATTGATGTTGCCAATTCGAAGCTTAAACTGAATGGCGGAAAGACTGTTTCGCGCCCCAATCTTTTCGGCAACAAGTTTTTTTCCGGTAATGGATATTGGCTCGATATATCAAAATACCTGCACTGATGAAGAAGACCTGTTTGGCTATTTTTTTTCTGGCACTCATGCAACTGACCTCGGGTCAGAATTTCAAAATCGGGCTCGCTGCAGGATATGGAAACTACCAGTTAAAGGATTTGAAAGCGCTTCAGAATCAGCTCAGTAATTATTACTATATTCTCAATGTTGATCCTGTTCAGCAGTTTCCCGGTTATTTTAATTATTTCGCATCAGTCGAATATTCGTTGAATAAGAGAAATCTTGTTGGAATAAATGCAGGATGCTTCAGTACAGGAGGACGTAACGCTGTTAGTGATTATTCAGGAGAATATACCCTTGATATGCTGCTAAAAGGCACCCAACTCGGTTTACAGTACAGGACTATAATCACAGAGCAGGGTGGGCTTAACCTTTATGCGAAAGCAGCAGGAGGGATTACTTTTTCAGACCTTTCAGTCAACGAGTACTTCGCAATTTACCATGTCGATACTGTTTCTGACAAAAATTCGTATACCGGCAGGTCATTTTTTATCGAACCTTCAGCAGGGGTGTTTTTTTCGCCGGTAAACCATTTCTCAGTCGACATTAGTTTTGGATACCAGGTGGATATACAGGGAGAGTTTCACGAGGAGGCTTCAAAGGATAAAATACTTCGTGACCTTAATGGAGATACCGTTCATGCCAACTGGTCAGGACTAAGGTTCGCTTTGGGCATCTCCTATAGTATTTTCCGGGAATAGCTTACACTTGTTTAAGCCGGGTTATTGCCCGGGTGAGGCCTTCGTACAGAATCACTTCCTCTTTCCGGGGGAAATAGGGGTAATCGGTACCCCATTCTATCGCGCATACATATCAATCACCTCCGAAATGGCCCTTGTACAGGCCGGGCAAAATGCCTGCTTGTTTCGTGTAAACATAATGCAATCGAGGGCTGAGCGGTATATGCCGAACTGCATATAGTTCCCTCCTTCGAAGGCTCCTGTGGCATTTTTGTATTTGTTTTTATCGAACATTTCGAGCGATGTTTTCTTCTCGCGTTCGAAAAGCGCTTCCATCTGCGTTTCCGGAACATTTGCCGCACGCAGTTCCCGCCTTTCTTTCTGGATTCCAAAGCTAAACGTATCAAACTCGGTTTTCGACCAGGGCGTGGGGATGGGAGTTCCGGGTTTTACTAGTTCCTTCCATTTCAGTTTAGCCGGATCGAGGAGGGCCGTTACATTAGGTTCCCAGGGTTCGACCGTAATTTTCGGAGTCTGGTACGAGACATCGGAAGTGTAATATTCATCGGCAAGGGCCGCAAAACAATGACCGAATTCGTGTACAAAAATATAGCGCGAAAACGCATTATCAGCGGCCACGGTTGAGTAGAGGTTGAAAATTCCGCCACCGCCGTAGGTACGCTCGTTGATAAGGATAAACATATAGTCGTAAGGAACCGTTGCAGCTACATCACGAACTGTACGGTTATCGTAGGTCAGCGCATAGCGTTCCGAATCGAACGCACCGTACGACATCGAAAGGGGCGAGCGCTTGAAAACACCCGGGTTGGGTTTGTTAACGCCACTTGTAGCCGAAGGCGTTTCCACAGCCCTTACATTGAAATCTTTTTTACGCGATTTAAAGGGTTCGACCGAAAAAAGTTCGTCGGTAAGTGTAGTAACATCTTTATGGAACTTTTCCATTTCGGTCGCAGTATATCCATCGCCCAGGATTACAATATCCACATGGTTATCCGATTTGCCGTTTACAACATAATTGAAGGTCTTATATGTGGTTGCCAGTACCGAAGGATTCACGAACCTCGAATTGGGATCGATTACCGTGCTCCATACAGGCACAAAATTGTTTTTAGCATCGCGTTTTTCGATCGTAAGCCGGATAGGGAGCTTAGGCCATGGAAAACGCACCGACTCGTGGAATGTTGCCCAGTTCGGATCGCCTACGCTCTGCCATTCGCCGAAAACACTTCCAAAGCCACGGCTGTAAAGCACAGTACTGGTTAGGGTATCGGTAACAGTATAAAAATAGAGTCCACGGTTGAGGTTATCGGTGAGGGCCGTATGGCTGCCTGCCCATATGCCGTCGTTAAGCACGCGATCGGGCGAAAAATGCTCTTCGGCTGCAGTTCCTGAATGGAAATAATCCACACGCATGGTCTGGTCGGTGAAATACCTGTCGTAATTGATATCCACGTTGGGCTGTGAATACGACAGCACGCAAAACAGCAGGGCTGCAAACAGTATGGTTGCTTTTTTCATTTTTGGAATTTGTTTAGGGTGTAAAAATATCAAATATAATACTCTCAAACGTTTCCCTGGCAGCTATTCTATCTCAATATTATATTTTGCCAGTAAGCCGGTTACGCCTGCCTGCGAGAAACGGGCTTTTTTGATCCGGTTCCGCTCGGGGTCGAATGAATAATTGAAGGCGGACCTGAAATCGGCTTTCTCGAGGATTGTATTATAAAAAACGGCCCTGTGGAGGTCGCAATTGTCTAACGATGAAGATGTAAGATCGGTTTCGGTGAAATCGGTCTCTTCCATTTTGCAGTTTACGAAAATTGTTTTTTTGAGTTTCATCCTGTAAAAAACGGAGTGGCTCAGGATGCTGTTTTCGAAACGGAACGAAAGCAGGAAAGCGTTGGCTTCATTAAATTTAACTCCCAGGAGTTTGCAGTTAACGAACTTTATATCGTTCAGCGTGGTATTTATAAGCGAAACCAGGCTGAGATCACACCCATCGAAGGTGCATTCGCGGAAAACAAAGTTTGATAAGCTGGAGGAGTAGAAGGTGCAGTTCTTAAAGGTGCAGTTTTCGTATTCGGCGCGTGGCAGAGGGGTAGAAGTGAAATCTTCGCGTTCAAAAATCTTACTTTCAGTTAATTGAGTCATATATTACCAATAAATGTACCTGATTGAACCCGGTTATCCGGGTGAGATGGAACCTATTGTCCCATCAACTCCTGCCTGTGTTTACGGTATTCGATAATAGGTTTATCGCCCATAATAAGTCTCTCGTCCATTTTTACTGCGCTTTTCTTTGGCAGCTGGGTAATTACAACACGTTTATCCTGCCTTAATATTACGATACTCGAAACTTTTCCTATATAGTTGAAGAGTTCGCGGAGTAGCGGAATTTTTATCATCCTTTGGTAATAGCGGATATAAACCAAAGAATTTTCGTCGTCAACCGGTACGAAGGCTGCAAAAGCCCGTATTTTATCCGAAATAAAGTTCTGCCATATATTCGGGTAATGGAACTGGAGGTGGAAGAGTTTTTCGTAATCAGCAATTTCGTCGGGTTTCAGGGGAGTTGTTTTGCCATCGTCCTTCACATTGTTTACATAAAATGTGATCAGTTCTTTATCTCTTATAACAACAGGACCGTTTACAAGGGTTTTATCACCCCGCCCGATGGTTGTGCGGTGAACAAACGGCAGGTGTACTACGTCGAGCTGGTTTTCGATTGCACGGCTGTAATGCACGCTCCAGGGATCAATAAAAGTTGAATAGGAAAAATCTCCAAGTTCCTTGAAGAAAAAAGGTTCATCAGTAGCCTTGGCGTCATCGCCCCACCAGATCCATATCAAACCGTAACCTTCGTAGGTTTTATAGGCCTTCACCTTCATGGTTTCAGGAACGGTTTTGTTTTTCCCGTTAGCAGGGATCAGGGTTACTTTTCCTGTTTTATCATAAATAAATCCATGAAACGGACATTCAAGTTTCCCGTTGATAATTTGTCCGCAGGAAAGTGAGACCCCGCGATGGCAGCAGCGGTCGTCGATACAACATACAGTTCCATGTTCGTCGCGCCAGAGTGCGAGGTTCTCGTTCAGGCGTTTTACCCTGAGCGGTTTCCTGCTCAATTCGTTTGAGTCAAGAATGACATACCATTGGTTATAAATCATACTTTGAACTGAATAGAAGATTTAAAGCTGATATGCAAGGATTCAGGTTCTCTATTTTTCAGGAAGAAACTTGTCTTCTTTCATTTTATAAACAACCTCTTTGGCCACTTCGTTCACAACTTTATCGAGTTGCTTGGGATTGGTCGAAGCCGTTACTCCCGACCAGAGCAGTTTTTCGTCCTTCAGTGAGAAAACGTTAGTGGAAACAATATACTCCATATCAGTTGCATAAGCACTTGAGCTTAAATAATCAGGAAAATAATAAATGCCGTTTTGCTGGTAAGCCGGGTTATGGCCGCCTGCAACATAGGTGTTTTTTGCTTTAACAGTAATAAGTCGCATTACAATAATTGCATCGAAACCTTGTTGTTTGATCATATTTTTAACCTTCAGTGTATCCTGCCCTAATTGCTTTGTGGTGAAAATCGGGTATGAAACATTGAGGAGTTTATGGTTCGAAACAATCTGGTCTTCAGCAACTTTACGGGCGTCTTCCTCTTTAGCCAGAACCAGCACCAGGACTTTTTTAAACTGATCGGACGACAAGGTTGCACCCGGTGCTTTCCAGCTGTTTACGATGGATGTTGAACTGCAACCGGCTGCCAGGATACACAATGCAAAAATGAGTCTTTTCATAAAATTATTTTTCAGTACAGGATTGATGATGTTGTTTAAAGCAGCGATAGCGGCTGCCTGGGGCATGTAAAACTACAAAAAAAAGCAATTGACCCGTAATTTTGCCTTGCTCTGGAAATCAATACAGGAATAAATCTGATGTTATTTGTCCTGTTTTATAAAGAAAGAATTAAAGTCGAGCGCGAATAGTTTTGCTGGCAGAAACAGTATGCTTGCCTGTATGCTTTCCGACGAAAGCCATGCCGTATTGTCGTCGTTTAAAATTATTGCTTCCGACTGTCCGACATGCAGGGCCGAACCCAGTTCGATCCGTGTTTTGCTACCACCGAAAAAAGTACTTTTATCATATCCTGAAAGCAGCCAGCAGAAGCAATCCCAGAATTTTCCACCTGTATTTTTATAACCAAGTAAAACAATATTTCCCTGTCGGTTTATCGATGCATCGGTGATCAGGCCGTCAGATTCTAGCACCTCGCTGAATCGGGCTACGAAAATGCCAGGCGATGCCGGTAAGGTGTAATGACGTGTCTTCCTGTCGACCCAGTTCTTGCTGAAAAGCTGGAGCGAGTCGTTATACAGGAAAAAAGCCTCACAGTCAAAATTTGTTTTGTTTAATGCGGGGTTGAAATCTTTCTGATCGGGATAACGGAATTGGATAATCCCTGCCTGTACAGTACCTGACACTATGTTTTTAAGGTCGTTTTTTGCGATTTTCAGGATGCGGAGATCGGTCCGGTTTCCAAGGTTATTTCCAAAATCGCCGATATAGATGTACAAACTGTCCTGGGTGAGACTTTCCCAGTCGGTGTTGGATGTATTACTTACAATCACCGTATGCAGCACCTTTCCGTTTACTGTATCGATCTGGTATAGTTCTGCCGGGTTGCCACTGTCGTTAATAGTCCATAACATACCGTCGAAAAACACGAGGCCGGAGGTTTCCTTTACTGCCACGGGAAGTTTGGTTATAAGCGTTGGATTATAACGAAAAGTTCCGGTTCTCCCGTTGAGGGTATCGGGAATGCCACGGGTATTCAAATTTCCCGGCACCTGTTCGGCAAGTATAGATGCATAGGTGCTGATGGGAAGAAATGAAAAAACGAAAATGAACAGGCTCAGATGCCTGAGGCGCTGTTCGAACATGCAAAGCCGGTTTGGAAATAAAACCTGTTCAAGGCAGGAAGGCAAATATTGGATGTGGATTCCGTCGGGTTGCTGGCGGATTCTTTTTGCATGAATTGGGAACATTTATTAGCGGAAATTAACTATTTCGGGTTTGCCGATAATGAAATCGGGTAATCCAAAATCGGTTGACCTGACAGGATTTGCCTTGAAAACATCCTCACCTATCCCTGGAATGGAAGGGTAATAGGCAAATGAAACCTGGAAGTTCTTGATAACCAGGTAATCGTTGTGGATCAGGACTCCGGCTCCGAATTGCGGGTATATGCGGCTGTGACTAAACCCGGAGTTTTCATCGCCCAGCATTCCAAATGCAAAATTCAGATACGGCCCGAACCTGAAGCCGGCAAGGTTCCATGGGGCATACGATTGCGTTTGTATAACGAAAAGCAGCCGGCTTGTACCTGTAAGCATATCGCTGTTGAAACCATTGAGCCCGTAGCCATCATTAATGGTAAGCCTGTCGTAGATTTGCCGGTTGAAGCCCAGGGTGAGTTCGGGACGTGCAAACTGCCTGAATTTCCAGTCCCCGATACTGAACAGCACCGAGAAGTAATTGATGCTTGCCGTAATCATTCCCTGCGAATGGTGTGTGGCATTTATAAAAGTTCCATATTCGAAATTGGTACCGAAGTATCCCCAACGGAAGATGCTTCCCCACGAATGCCTCAGGCCCCAATACCAGCGTTCCTGGTTTTTTACCTGGTAACCGCCAACAATTCCCATGGCCAGTCCTACAGGTACATCTTCGGTAGTTCCGAACCTGAAAATATAACTCTGTTTTACGTATTTACGGCTCGAAATGCCAAAGCCTGCAAGATAGAAACGTTCGCTTGTAAAATAATCGGTTAGCTCGGGTTGCTCAATGGGTTTGTCGAGGTACCTGATATTATACAAACGCCCCGAAAGAATAAGTTTGGTCGATCGGCTGGTTTCGGAATTTCCTTTGAAAACCTGCCATGCTGCCGCTGCCCAGTAGTCCTGTATATTGTATTTCGACTTCAGGTACAGCCGAGTTGTATCATTTTTATAAATCCAGGCCGGTTTCATTTCCTGGGAGGCATAAATACCCCCCGCCCAGCGCGCCACCGGTGAAAAGAAAGGCCGTTCGATGTTGAGGCTTTTGATATAATTGCGTTCCTCATCCACGGCATAACTTATCCGGCTGCTTATATAAGAGTTTTTGATGTTTGGTACATAGTAAAAAGCCGAAAAGGCATTGCTGCCATGCAGGTAATTCTGGTAATACCTGTTCGAAAAAGTATGCCCTAGCCCGGCCAGATTTTTATCCGAGAGTTCAAGGGTGAAACTGTTGGCCGACAGGGCGCCGTCGGGGACAATACTCCAAAGATCACTCACGCGTATATAAATATCAACCGAATCGGAGTTTGCGCCTGTTTGAACGGTTTGAACCGATACATCATGAATATACCCCTGGTCCCTGACCAGACGTTCCGATTCTTTTACAAGCAACGAATCGAAACGATCGTATTTCTTAACCAGGAGCCGGTTGCGTATGGTAAGATTCTGCGATTTTATATGCATGGCATTACCGCTTTTCGAAATGAAATCATGCGGTTTGGCTGCAGTATCGGTAATAGAATAACCGAAAGGATCGAGTGTGGTAATATGTATGTTACGTATAACTTTTCCTTCAAATGCGGAATACGATTCACTGGGTTTCGAACCCGGGATTTCGGGGACAGAAGTGCTACAGGCGCTTACAGGTTTAAGAATAAATCCGCAAAGGGCACTTGTGACTTTTCGTTGCGATGAATAATCCTCAATTTTCTTATAAAATCCCGGAATCGTATTTTCTGAAGTTCTCTGCTGTGCAAGGACTATACCGCTTACCAGGTAAGAAAAAAACAGAAAAATAATAAGTTTCCGGCTCCGCATTAATTGATGATTTATCGGGTTAAGGCAAAAGCAATGAGTGAGTTATTGGCCTTGTTTTACAAAAATAGGCATTTTTCGGGCTGGAGGAAAAAAAAAGCTGCCAGAATATCCTGGCAGCTTTATTAAAAAGAAGCAATTTATCTTAGTGCTGAACAGTAACCTTTTGTGAGTAACTCAGGTTTTTGCCTTCAATACTCAGGAAATAAAATCCTTCGGCAAGTTTAGCTACATTGATAGTGTGATTTACTTTCCCGGTTGTGCTTACCATTTCCTGGTAAACAACATTGCCCAGTGAATTGATCATTTTTACTTTCAAAACTTCCGAAGTTCCCGTATTGATGGTAACATTCATATTAGCAGCTGCCGGGTTAGGATAAATACTTACAGGAGCTGATGTTTCAGTTTTATCAACACCAACACAGGAAGTAGAAAGTATGTCAACATATTCTGACCAATCGCCTAAACCGCAATCGTTGGTTCCCCTGGCCCTGAGACTGGCAGTGCCATACCAGCCGTTTGTCCAATGAACTGCACATGATTCACCGTTTGGCGTAAGTGTTCCTGCTGCAGTTGGATATATATCCCAATCGTATGAAACAGCAGCCGGGCTTGAAGTTGTGTAAGTTGTGGTCTGGTTCAGATTGTTGTTGCAAATCTTTAAAGCACCTGTAGGAGCCGAACAAACAGCACCCGGACGGATGGTTACAAAATCTTGTTTAGTAATAGTGTCAAAGTGGTTTCCGGTCCTGGTTACCAGTTGTACATCGTATGTTCCGGGAGCACTGTATAAAACGGTTTGTCCTGCATATTCAGTTGACGAACTTGGTGTTCCGCCAGGGAAGAACCATTCGGCGTCGTTAGGACGGCCAACACTGGTATTTACAAAATCAAGAGTGCTGTTCATACAAACATTGGTAACTCCGTTAGAGGTTCCAAAATCAGGTTTTGAAGGGCGCATACCATTGTGGATTTCCTTGGTGGTCGGGTCCTGAACAAAACCAACAAATTCTAGGTTTTCCATAGTCCAGAGAGGATCAATATTGGCTACAATATGAACTGTCTGGGTATTTGAACTTGAGAAATCAAGAGGAGTTCCATTCTGATTAGGAACCATGAGCCTGTTAAGAAACTCAAGATGATTCTGTCCTTGCCAGGAATAAGGAATATTCGATTGTGTTACAACAAAATGGAAAACCGGCTGGTTGTTTGTAAGGGTGCCTACTTTTGTGACAACAAAATCAAATACGAACTGCTGACCGTCGCGCGAAACAGTATATTCAATCTGAACTGGCGATGGTTTTGCAATAGCGGCATTGTATTTTGGCAAGTACGAAGGATACATACTGGTGGTGTGATTTCCGCCTATTACAGGGTTTTGTCCATCAAAATAAGCACCAGGGTTACCACCCGGGTTATAATAAACTGAACGTGCCTGCGAAGCAACTGTGACAAAAGGATCCGGTCCCTGCCAGCTGTTGTGATGTTCAATCCCTGCAACGTTTTTACCGTTAGCATAAAGATCATCCAAACCCATCATGGCGCCTGGACAGAACGTACAGTAAGTACTTGTTGTAATCTCCACAACAACAAGGTTACGCTCAACCTGAGTGTGGGCAACCATAGTCATCATGATGAATGAAGCAACTAAAAGAGTAAATTTTTTCATAAGCAGATTGATTTGTTTGGGTTTGAGTAATAAGGGTTTGATATATTTATGGCCGTAACTGGTTTCCCGGTTGAAAGTTATGAAGATCAGCGGTTTGATCAAGAGGACAAATATAATATTTATTATATTAAACTATACACTTAAATAAAAATATTTTTTAAGTGCCATCGACAAATTCCAAATTGAAATATACGAACAACAGTATAATCGAATCTAATTCAATACGCGTACTTTTTTACAATAAGTTTCCTGCCCGGATTTGCGATTGCAGGTAACCTGAAATTAGAAAATGGGCGGGAAGTGTACCAACTATTTTCTATCTTTGGTGTTTTCGGAACAAATTGTTCGATCCGGAATGAGAATATAATGTTTAGTTCAGTTTGAAAATCCGAAATTCATTTAATGAAAAATATCAGGTACCACAATATGTTAAAACACATCAACGCAAGAACTATCCGGGCTCACCTGATTATTACCTTCGGCTTGCTGCTGAATGCCCTGGGATGGACTGCTTTCCTGATTCCTGCCAAGATAACAGGAGGTGGAATTACCGGTGTGTCAACTCTGTTTTTTTTCGGTACCGGTTTCCCTATGGGTATCACATACCTGATAATAAATGCGGTACTTGTTGTTTTTGCAATTAAAATCCTGGGTCTTAATTTCGGGGTGAAAACCATCTTCAGCGTCGTGGTATTATCGGTTCTGTTTTCGCTTTTACAGGAATATATTACCAAACCTGTTGTCAGCGACACATTTTTATCAACTGTTATCGGAGGTATCCTAGGTGGCGCCGGTGTAGGCATAGTATTTTCACAGGGCGGAAGCACCGGCGGAACCGATATTATTGCCATGATCATCAATAAATACAGGAATATCAATCCCGGCAGGATTATTCTCTATCTCGATGTTTTTATTATTGCTTCCTCTTTCCTCATATTCCGCTCGCTCGAAAAGATTGTTTACGGTTATGTGGCTATGGGAATTACTTCCTATACCATCGACCTGCTGTTTACAGGATCAAAACAATCAGTACAAGTGTTTATTTTTTCAAAGAAACACAACGAAATAGCCGATCGCATCGGGAAAGAACTGAGCCGCGGAGTTACAATTATCGACGGAACCGGCTGGTATTCAGGCGAGCAGACTAAAATACTGCTTGTTATGGTGAAAAAACCTGAAGCAAGCCAGTTGTTCCGTATAATCAAAGAAATCGACCGGGAAGCTTTTATGTCGGTGAATAATGTGATGGGAGTATATGGAAAAGGATTTGAAGAAATACGTACCTGATATACATTATATTCTATATTCGTTAAATACGGAATGTTTCATTTCATAACTTTCCCGGGTGATAATCGGTTTTTACAACTGAAATTATACGCTTACAGCTTGTCAAAGTATCAATTTCCCAGGTGCAACCGACGGTGCCTCCCCACAAGTCCACATTAACTTTTACAACAGCATTCGTTAATGCCCATGTGCCGTCGCAATCGGTAGTAGTGATAGGAGGAGTTCGGCACCAGCTGTTATTTTTACGTTCGATGGCTTTATTCCTGTTCAGAAGCGAAATCCCGTATTGATTTTCGGCCAATTGGGCAGAGCGCTCATAAGTTACCAGGATATCGGTGAAAACGGGATTTATCCAAGTCCCGGTTAAAGTGGTTTACTGCTCTTTGGCAGGATTATCCTCCTTATGGCAGGAGATCATTGCCAGGCAAACACAATTGCCAGAAAGGCCTTTTCATTTGACACAGTTTTTATTTAGTGCCGGTTTGAAGATTATTTATTGTGAGGCTCAAATTTAACCAGGAAATCAATACTTCACACCATGAAATCCGTTCAGTGCAAAATCATTTATTTGCCCCCGATCTTGATTTTGCTCAGCAACCGGATGTTCTCCGGGTCGGAATAGGAATACTGGTAAATGCCATCCTGGGCGATCATAATAAGCACATTTCCGAAAGGAATAACGTCCAGTGCATTTAGGTCGGTGTATTGTTTGAGCTGATGCTGGTCGATCAGAAGCGGGTCGGAGGCATCATAAATTTTCAGTCCTGCCGGGCCGTCGCACACAAAGAGTGTTTTACCATCAATGCCCAATCCGTATGGTTCAGTCATCGGATAGCCTTTCAGCAGCGATGGCGCCATAATATTATGCAAATCAACAACCTCCAGGAGGTTTTGCCAGTTGCCGCACCGGTTTCCTGCCCTGAGTGTTACATAGGCAAGCTTGTCTTTTACAACAACCGGGTCGCAGCTTTGTAAATGATTGTACTCCGATTTGTAAACCGGTGTTGCAGGGTTGCTGACATCATAAATAAGCATGCCGGTTTGCGTACCTACGAAAAGGTAATTGTTGTCGATAAAAACGGTTTCCACGACCCTCGACATCTGGATTTTGGCACCTGTCAAAGGTCTGAAGGGTTGATCGATATTAATTACCTGCATGTCGGACTGGTTCAATCCATAGAACTGGTTTCCGTTTATAATAAAGCGTGCCATCGATCCGCCAATACCTACAGTTTGGGTTACGCTTGGTGAGCCAAGGCTATTTGATTCGGTGCGCGTAAAATTGCCGGTTCCTTTGTCATAAAAAAAGAATGGCATGCCCCGGTTTTCATTAATCTCTTCAGTTACCTGGCTTACCTGCCAGCCGGTAATTACACCCTTTTTTTCGTCAATGTTAGCTATAGGATAGGGCTCGGTTGTTCCCGGGATAGTGTATGGGAAAATGTCCTTTACGCGGGCAATCTCAAACGGGGAGGAGATGTTTGAGATATCGATCACGACAAGATCTACATAGTTATCGGCATAAAGGTAGTGGTCACTTACAGCCAGGTCTACATTGCCGGGGATGTCGATAAACGAAAGGTTTACAGGAGCCGCTGGGTTCGAATTATCGAAAACATGAATTCCTTTGAATTTTTCGTTTACAAACAGGTAATTCCCCTGTATGTATATTTTCCCTGCACTCTGAATCGCATTTGCAGCTTTTGATTTCACCGGCATGCGCATATCATCATACGACATGTACTGAGGCACATTGGCAGTATACTTGCGGTACTCCAACCTGGTGTCCTTGCATGCAACCATGCCTGCAAACAGGAGCAGGGTCAGCGGAACACCGATGAACAGATTTTTTGTTTTCATTGTGATATGTTTTTTAAAACTGTTGTTTCAAAGTTTGTAATCCAACGGGCCGAATGAGCACAGTTGGATGAGCGATTTAATTAAAAAGAAAACCAAAGGAGAAAGTCAGGCGGTTATATTTATCGTAAACAATGGTTTCGTACTCCGGGTAATACGGGTTATACCCGCTTACGGTTTTTGTTTTCTGGTACCTGTACCCCAGGTTAAATACGAGGGCATTGCTTCGGGTAAAGTTAAACCTCATACCGGCACCCACCCCGGCAAGTATTCCGCCGGAATAGTTCGAATAATTTCCTTCTTCGTTATTCGACAAGGGAACTGCATATCCTCCGAGTACGTAAATACAGGGAGACCACGATCCCGGGAGCAGGTAATACCTGACGTCGGCTAAAAATGGCAGTTGCTGGTGTGCGAACCATTCGGTTCCCAGCCCTATCCCGGTTGACAAGCGGTTAGGGAAAAGATAGGAGGTAACAAAAGTAAAACCTGCCGAATTTGTTGAACCTCCATAAAAATTCACATCGGCAGCCATCTCAACAGGCGAGCCGCCATTAGTCCGCTCCTGTGACGGAATAAGCTGGTTAATCAGTATCAGTTTTATTGATGAATCGGGAACCACAAAGGTGCTGCGGCCCGAAATCCGGATAGTAGCATGAACTCCGGGCAAAGTTTCGGTTAGTATACCCCTGTATATGCTTCCATTCTTAAGATAGATAATATCTTCACAGTTCTGGGCATAAAGATTTTTTGCCGAAAACCCGGCAAGAACGGCAACAATCAAAATAATCTTATTCATAATGTAATCCGCAACAGAACAAAGGGGATATAAATCCTGATAGGGTTGCATTCAGTTCGAATAAAACCTGCTGAATCTTGGGTTGCAATTGCAATAAAAAAGCCTTCCCCGGGAACAGGAAAGGCTTATATAATCCGATAAGGTGTAATTACTTACTGCACCAGGCATTAATCTCTTCGATACGCAGCGAGGGGATTTCGAGTTTTAGTTTTTTTCGCAGGCCGCTCAGTTCGTGAAGGAGTTTATTCGGGTTTGCTTCTTTGAGGTCGCCTGGGTTTTTTATCCCCGCTTTACGCATAACAGGAACCCATCCTGCCGGTATGCCGAGAGCAACAAATTCCTCATCGGTAGCTCCGGTAGCAACAGTTGCTTTTTCGGGGCGCATCTGCGGGAAGAACAATACATCCTGTATGGATTGCTGGTTGGTCATAATCATAGTGAGGCGGTCGATACCGATACCGAGCCCGGCTGTTGGAGGCATCCCATATTCGAGCGAACGGAGAAAATCTTCGTCGAGTACCATCGACTCATCATCACCTCGCTTGCCGAGTTCGAGTTGCTCTTCGAAACGGGCACGCTGGTCGATTGGGTCGTTCAGCTCGCTGAAAGAATTACAAAGTTCCTTGCCGTTGCAGATGGCTTCGAATCGTTCAACCAGCCCGGGTTTAGTGCGGTGTTTCTTCGCGAGTGGCGACATTTCGACAGGGTAATCGGTAATAAAAGTAGGCTGGATGAGGTTGGGCTCTGCCGTTTCGCCGAACAGTTCGTCAATCAGTTTGCCTTTACCCATGCTTTCGTTGGTTTCGATATTCAGCTTTTTGCAGGTAGCCCGAAGTTCCTCTTCGCTCATTTCCGAAATATCGATACCCGTAAAATGCTGAACGGCTTCGTACATGGTAAAGCGTTTCCATGGCCGTTTGAAATCAATCTCGTTAGCTCCAACCTGCACTTTGGTGGTTCCATGTAGTTCAACAGCGATTCGTTCGACCATTTCCTCCACGGTGTCCATCATCCATTCGTAGTCCTTGTAGGCCACATAGAGTTCCATTTGAGTAAACTCAGGGTTATGAAAACGATCCATTCCTTCGTTGCGGAAGTCTTTCGAAAACTCAAAAACACCATCGTAACCACCCACAATAAGTCGCTTGAGGTAAAGTTCGTTGGCAATACGCATATACAGCGTCATATCGAGGCTGTTGTGGTGCGTTTTGAAGGGGCGTGCGGCAGCACCTCCATATAAAGGCTGAAGTATGGGTGTTTCAACCTCGAGGTAACCCTGGTTGGCCAGGAAATTACGCATAGTATTCACAAGACGGGTACGTTTTACAAAAACCTCACGTACTTCCGGATTTACAATCAGGTCGACATAACGTTGGCGGTACCGCACTTCGGGATCGCTGAATGCGTCAAAAACCTGGTCGTCCTTTTCTTTCACAATCGGCAATACGCGTAACGATTTGCTCAAAAGTTTAAGCGATCGTACATGAATGGAAATTTCGCCCATTTGGGTAATAAATACATAACCACTTACTCCGATTATATCGCCAATATCCATCAGCCGTTTGAAAGCCGTGTTGTATAGCGTTTTGTCTTCTCCCTCGCAGATTTCGTCGCGTTTGATATATAATTGTATGCGTCCTGTACTGTCCTGGAGATCAACAAATGATGCAGCACCCATGATACGGCGTGTCATGATGCGGCCTGCAATGCTGACGTTTTGAAATGCTTCATTATTATTGGTAAAGTCTGCCAGAATATCCTTTGCCGTGGCATTAACCGGGAAACTTTCGGCCGGGTAAGGGTTTATCCCGAGGGCATTGAGTTCGGTTAATGAATTACGCCTTATTTGTTCCTGTTCGCTTAATTCGAGTTGCATTTTTGAATTTTTTTGCAAAGGTATGAAATTGAAATGAGAGTGGGAAGGTTGATGTGGGATGTGGAATGTCGGATGTCGGATGTGTGATGTGGGTGGAGAGTAGAAGCTGGAAGGTGTAAGATCGAAGATGGAGAATGCCTGAACCAGGAATTTAGATTTGCAAATTTGGACTCGGAACTTTTGCCCTTTTTGAGTCGCTTCCGTCTTCCGTCTTCCGTCTTCCTGCCGTTGATTTCAACGATTAGGAATAATAAGAGGTAAACACAGAAAATACTTCATGTAGCCCGATTCATTCAAAATACTAATTACCTTTGAAGCGTAAAAAAATATACAGGAGAAATACATGACGGTGAATTTCAGCAAAATATTTTTGAAACAGCGAAATGTTATCGTTTTGGCTGTTGTGCTGTTTATCCCGCTCATTTTTATTGGAACACGCACCAGCCACGACTGGGGCGACGATTTTGCCCAGTATATTCATCAGGCAGCGAACATAGTAAATGGCATTCCACAGTCGGAAACAGGGTATGTTTACAGCCAGCTGAATTATATTGGGCCACAGGCATACCCGATCGGATTCCCGCTTCTTCTTGCCCCGGTTTATGCTGTTGCCGGCAACAATATGGATGCATTTACAGGCTTTATCTCTTTGATATACATAGTTCTCGGACTCTTGATACTGGCTTTTTACCGCAGGTATTTTTCATGGATCACTGCATTGACTTTGGCTTTGTTTTTCCTGTATAACCCGCAAATGGTTATTTTCAAGCGGGAAGTAATGTCGGATATCCCTTTCGCTACATTGCTGATTCTGAATTTTATACTTTACCTCAACTATAAAGCCGGTAGCCTGAAAAAATTCACACTGCTGGCCCTGTGCACAGGAATAATGCTAGTTGTAAGGCCTGCAGGAATCGTATTTGTTGCTGCCATAGTTGCCGATCAGGTATATATATACACCAGGCAAAGAAAGGATGTTGGTAAATATGCGTTGCGATCAGCCCTCGTTGTGCTTATCCCTGTATTATTGTATTTTACAATCAACTCACTCGTATTCAAAATACCTTCTGGCGGAAGCATACGCGATTACCTGCTTTTTTATTATTCGGGCGATTTCATCCGGATCATACCCGAGAACTTTTCGCATCACATTGAGGTTTTCAGGTTTCTCTATATTCCCGAAGCGGGGATATTGAAGGGCTTTTCGCTTCTTTTAGGGTCGGCAATGCTTACCATGACTTTACTCGGCTTTATTAACCGGGTTTGTAAAGGCCCCGAGGCAATGGAGTGGTTTTTCATTTTTTATGTTATGATGCTACTGGTTTTTCCAAACAATGATTCAGCCTACAGGCTGATGGTTCCGTTGGGATTCCTGTTCCTGTTTTATGCAGTATCGGGACTGAAAACGATCCAGGTTTTTGCAACGTTACCAGCATGGAAAAAAGCTGTGCCTGCCGGAATCCTGGTTTTTTCCCTGTTTTTACCCGGCCTGGTAAGCATTGCACGGTCAGGAAGTAACATCCTCGATGGACCACACCGACCAGAAGCTGTTGAAGCATTTGATTATATCAGGAAAAATGTTCAACCCCAATCGGTTGTAGTATTTGCCAAACCAAGAGCTTTGGCGCTTTATGCCGGCTGCCGCGGGCTTGCCGATCCGTTTACAACCGACCCCACCCTTATACATACCCAGGTGATGGAATCAAAAGCTTCGTACCTGCTTATCAACAACAAGCTCACTTCCGAACCCATGAAACGCTATTCGCGTGTGATGCAGGGCAGGGTTACAAAACAATGGGAGAATAAAGAATTCGTTCTTTATAAGATTAACCCGGTTAATCCCTGAGCACATCGCTGAGAACCTGTACGGATTTAATTTCGCCGAAGGTTGGGATGTGTATGCGGTAATACATCAGCATTTTAGCAAGCAATTCATTTCGGACGGCATGGTCGGCCTTAATATTCATTACACCTGAACTGATAGCGGTGATTGCTTCGGAGAGGCTGTTGCTTAGCGGCGAGGGGAAATAGTAGGCATGTTCGGGAGGCTGAGAGCAGAAATCCCCTCCCACCATATCAAAGTATGTGTTTCGTGTATCGAAATTATTGTGTGGATCGAATCCCATAAACTGTGTCAGCCCTATTGTAAATGCCAGGGGAAAGCCGGCTACTGAGTCTTCAGTATTGTTGAGATCAAGGATCGAATCTTCGATAAACGTGAAAAGGTTCGGGTCAGCCATTTGAGCCGAAAACGATCGGGTAAGCAATTCGCTTATATAAATGCTCACCGCTGTTTTGCTCATATCGGTTGCAATGCCGTTAAGGTGATGAAAGCAGGAAGCATCGCGGATAATCCGCAAACCTTCGCCTTCCTTGTGGTTCGCAACGAGTTGGATGACCGAAAGCGGGGTAAACAGGTTTCGTTTTATCCTTGCACCCTTTTTACGGACCCCTTTGGCAATGTACGATTGCAATCCCAACTGCTCGGTATATACTTTAACAATAATGCTGGTTTCGGAATAATCCATACAATGAAGTACTATTCCTTTGGTCGACATTATCATGATTCACTTTTGTTTTAAAAGGCAGCTGAAAACCCTTATCCCGAAAACTGCGGGGTGAATGTCCCCGGCTAATTTTGTGATGAATTACCTGACAAAAAGAATTTTTTGTGCTTTTTTCTGGGTACCATCAGGGTTTGTAACAAAAATAAGGTAAACCCCCGTATTGACCTTCTTCCCTTCAAGATCGTGCCCGTCCCAGATAACACGTCCACCATAAGCCTGGGTTTCGAATACAAGAGCCCCAGCGATATCGGTAATTTTTACATTCGATTCGGTGACGAGGTTGCTTATAAATACCGGTCCCTGGTATTCAGGTCTAACGGGGTTGGGATACACTATCAGGGAGTCGAGCGATGGCGATGCCGCAACTTTATAGTCCATGTAGGATACTATGCCGAGTGAAGTTGCAAAATACACTTCACCGTTATCAGCAATTTTGATGGATTGAATTGTATTGGACAAAAGCGGGCTGTTAGCGGAAGTAAAATGTAAAAGTTCCTTTGTTCCGTCAGCTGACATCAGGAATACCCCTGATTTATCCGTACCAAGCCATTTTTCGTTGTTCCCGTTTATAGCAATTGCAGTAATGGCTTCGGTACCCAGCAGCGGATGCAGGTATCCTTCTTCCTCAACCATTACCTGGTCAGCATCGTAATTGCCGCCGTTAAATACATTGCCCGGCGAATAAATCCTTGCTACGCCCTGGTCGGTTCCCAACCACAACTGGCCTTCGCGGTCAACAGCCATGCTGGCGATGCTTGAGCCGTCGAGTTTGGCAAGGCCATCGGAGGATGTGAGTTTCTTCGACTGGTCATCGGAGGTGATATCGGGAGTATTATTATCGTTGAAAACAAAAAGAGCAAAATCGCGTAACTGCAGCCATTTCTGGTTATAATCATCAATTACGATTCCGCCAACATCGATACCGGTACCCTTATTCCCAAGGTTAAATGATTTCCATTCGCCTGTGGCCTTCCGTACTGATAATATGTTGGGAGCACTCGAATTTGTTACCCAAAGGTTATTCTTGTTGTCGAAAGCCATGCCGCCAATCCGGAGGTAGCCTTCGCCAAAACCGGTGTAGTATTGAAGCGAGCTGTTGCTGACATTATAAATCTTTTTCAGGGCATTGTTTTCGAACTCAATCAAACCCATTCCCCAGCTACCCATGAAAACATGATTCCCATTACCGGGATCGGCAGCCACGCATAAAATATCGCGGAAATTAATCATTTCGGGTAACGAAACCTTATCGTACGAACTCCATGAATTTTCATTAAGCGTATAAAACTCGGGATTTTTGTAAAGAGGATCAAAAGTCGCTGACCGGCCTCCGGGTACTGCCCATAAATGCCTGCCGCTAATGTCCATTGCGGTTGTAACTGATGAGGCTGGTCCGTTAAAAATATAATTTGTTCCCACAAGGTTGGTACCTATGCTCCAAAGTGCTTTGTCATTATCGGCAACCCATACTAAGCCTTCGCTATCGAGCAGGGCATCAACAGGCCGCATTGCTCCTGGGGTGTATGTTTCGTAGCGGGTTTGTTCCGAACCATCGGGTCGGTAGGTAGTTACAAACACATAACTCGAAATCACCATGCGGTCGCCGCAAACCCGCATAGAGGTGCGCGGCCAGTGGTCGTTCGGTACGAAATAGTTCCATTTTTCGCCGTTTTTCACAAACATGGTATCCGAATCCCATGTATACTTGGTTTTGTTTGCGTAAACTTTTCCACCGAATGCTACTATCAGGTTGAAATTATCATTTGGCCCGGTTATAGACGTATTTTGCACCCAGTTAACATAAAACGCAAGATTTGATGAGGCTAAAGCTGAATAAATCCCTTTTTCGGTGGCTGCATAGAATTTGTTATCCGTTGCATTAAATGTGAGGGTTTTAACATCCAGTTGTGACCCGGATGCCCCGATATAGTATGTGTCTTTTATCTCTTCCTTGGCGAGGTCGAGTACAACAATTCCAAAACCGCATGACAGATAGGCAAGGTTATCAATAATTGTAATGCTGTTAATGGTTTTGTTCCCCAGGATCTGTTTCCGTTTAATATCCGGAATGTTAATTACAGTTGATCCTTTCACTATATCGATATTCGTATTCTGGTAGGCTATAACCAGGGCATTCACCTTACTGCTGTATGCAATGCTGCTGATACCGATATCCGAGAGCCCGCCAACCACTTTGTTGAGGCGGTTCATGCTGTTGTCGGTCCGGTCGTAATACATCACGCTATAGGGAGTTGCGGCAAAAATCAGGCCTGGAGCTTCCGCTACTGCTTTACAGTTGCTGTAAGGAAGATGGTCGAGCCATTGGTTGTAGCCTCCGCTTTGCGAAAATGCCCCGGATAAAACAATAAACAAGGATAATACAAGTAGGGTAAATCTTGCTATTTTCATAAGTTGGTCGTAAGGATTTTAACGTGCAATTATAACTCGATTAATTGAATTTTAGTATATGCTTCTGATCTTTGCTACCGCAATCCCTGCCCTTTAATTTGCTGGATGTAAATAAAATCAAACGTGCAGACATAGCCGTTGCAGCAGGATTAACAGCGAATTAAAAACGCTTTTCATGTTTTGCTGTATTCAACGCTTCATAGTGTGACAGTAAATGACAGTTCCCGGTTATGGGGGAATGAACCTTGCTTAACGAGATAAGGTAAGCGAAAATAATTGTTGCAGATTGTTTCCTGCAAATTCACCAATTAAAATATTGTATATAAGAGTCAGATAATAAATGACTTAAACTGAATATGGAAATTTGTATATAAGGAACAATCCCTGTTTTTATAAATTATTAGTATCTTCACAACCTTAAATAGCCTTTGACCCGCATAAAGAACCTGAAGTGTATCATGAAATCAGATGATCAGGATTCTTAGCAGGGTTGAATTGTCGTTTTGAATAAACCCTTCTTCACGTAAATGATCCACTATTCTGATTTTGCCATAATCGAGGGCCTGAGGCTCAATAGTGATTTTATCATTCACTACGTGTATAAGGAATTTTTCCCCACTATACGATACCTTATCAAAAATAATGCAGGCCTCGACGAGGATGCAGAAGACGTTTTCCAGGAAGCCCTGTTGGTTGTGCTTACTAAGATCAAATCGGATGATTTTGAACTGAGTTCATCGTTCATCACATACCTGTATTCCGTCAGTAAAAACATATGGCTTCAAAAACTGAAGCGCAAACGGATGACGTATAAAAACCAGGATGAACTCACCCGCTTTTTCGACACACCCGAAGTAGGAGTTGAGGTACACCTGGAAAACGAGGTGAAATACCAATCGTTTATTAAACAGTTCGAAAACCTCAGTGAGGATTGCCAGAAACTGCTTAGGTTATTCCTCACTAAAATGACGGCCAAAGAAATTGCCGATAACATGGGATATAAAAACGAGTTCTATGCAAAAACCAAGAAATACCTTTGCAAAGAAGCATTGAAAAAACTGGTTGAAAACGATCCCGATATCAAAGGGATAATCGAATAACTAAAACTGGAACTTCTTTTTTACACATGACCTGTTTATAAATGGAAACAAAATATAGTTCAGGCATTGTGAATATCGGCGGACTGTACCTTGGCGGGCATCACCCTGTGAGGGTACAATCCATGACCAATACCGACACCAACGATATTGATGCAACTGTGGCGCAGTGCATCCGGCTGGTTAAAGCCGGGTGTGAAATGGTTCGTATTACTGCACAAGGAGTTACTGAAGCCTACCAACTCCGGTTGATTAAAATCCAACTGCGATCGAAAGGGTTCAAAGTACCGCTTGTTGCAGATATCCATTTTAACCCGCGTGCAGCCGAAGTAGCAGCTGCAATTGTTGAAAAAGTAAGGATAAACCCCGGTAATTATGCCGACAAGCTTACGGCGGGAGCCAGCCTGAGTTCAGGTGAATATGAAAAGGAACTGCAACGGATTGCTGAACGCGTCCGCCCGCTACTCGGTATCTGCAAACAAAATGGTACTGCCATACGGATAGGAACCAACCATGGGTCGCTCAGCAGCCGTATTATGGACCGTTATGGCGATACCCCCGAAGGCATGGCTGAAAGCGCCCTTGAATTTGGCCGTATCTGCCTTGCCGAAAATTTCACGAACCTTGTATTTTCAATGAAATCGAGCAACATCAGGGTAATGGTACAATCCACCAGACTGCTGGTTCAAAGGATGATGGCCGAAGGAATGAATTTCCCGTTGCATTTAGGTGTTACCGAAGCCGGCGACGGTGAAGATGGTATTATAAAATCGGCAGCCGGTATAGGTGCATTGCTCGAAGAAGGAATTGGTGATACAATCCGTGTTTCGCTTACCGGGGCTCCTGAAATAGAAATCCCTGTAGCGCTTGCCATTACCGAACGGTATAATGCTAAAAGGGCAGGAGCAAAGCCCGGAGATCCGGTTGAAGTATCCCCGCAGTCAGAAATCTCCTTCAAGCGCGAAACCATTGCCGTTTCGGGTATTGGCGGGAAATACCCTGTTGCCGTTATTGCAGAAAAAGCCGGCGAAAAATGCCTTTTGGATGAGCATTTCGAAACCCTGGGTTTACTGCCTGAACAAAATCTCCCGTTTGTGCAATTGGCGGAAGGCAAGGCATCGGAATTAAAGAAACAGCTGCAAAGTATTCCTGCCGGCAGCACCCAGCCGCTCATTCTGAAAAATGCATACCGTACCGGCGACCTGCTCCGTTTCCAGGTAGATAGTGCTATCGATTTCGGAAGTATTTTAATTGACGGCGGCGGCGATGCCATCTGGCCCGTAGCTCCCAATATAGCTCCTGAAATTGTTAATCATACCGCTTTTGCCATTTTGCAGGCAACCCGGGCAAGGATAACCAGGACTGAATTTATTTCGTGCCCTTCTTGTGGACGCACCTTATTTGATATAGAAAAAACTTTGCAGCAGGTGAAGGCAGCCACCCAACACCTGAAAGGATTGAAAATAGCCGTAATGGGTTGTATTGTTAACGGTCCCGGCGAAATGGCTGATGCCGATTACGGGTATGTGGGAGCAGGAAAAGGACTGATTACATTGTATAAAGGGAAAGATGTGGCAGGGAAAAATATCCCCGAGGATCATGCGATTGAAAAACTCGTTGAGCTTATTAAACAGTCGGATGACTGGGAAAATGCTCAAACTGAATAACAAAAAACAGACTGGACTTCATTTCTTCTCCTTGTCTTCTCCTTCTCCCTTTTTCTATATAGAATTCTCAATCCTTAATCAACGCCATCCCGCATTTGGTGCAATTGCCTTTTGCCACCGATCGTACTTCGGGGTGCATTGGGCAATAGTAGTCGCCTGTAGCCGGCTTTTTGTTTTTAGCAGTCATTAGTTTGTACGATAGCCCTACCGTAAACTGGTATTGAGTACCTACCTGGGTTTTGGTCAGATGCTGGTAAACCGGTATATCGGCTACACCGTAAACGCTCAGGTTATTAAACGAGTAACTTACCTGAGGGCTTACAAACACTTTTTTGTAACCGGTAGCTTCGGGATCGTAGCTGGGATATGCATACAGGAGAATATTCTCGTTCAGCTGCATTTTTTTAACTGTTTCGAACCGCAGCTGAATGGTGGTTCCAAGGCTTTTGAAGAAAGTTTTGCCGGCAAAAACTCCAATACTTGCAAAATCGCCGATTTTTTCACCCAGTGGGTTCCATCCCTTTTTAACATAGATCATATTGGCAAAAAGCCTGAATTTCTTTTGCGGGTAACCGCGGTACAGGAAGGTATAAAAAATAAAATCCTGCGAACCCGACGAAAGCTGAACGGATTGTGGGTTGGTAACATAATAGGTTTCGCCCGAAAAAGGTTCGGTGCGTATGGTGGAATCGTTGTAGGTGCCAACCGGTATTTTAAAGCCTAAACCGACGGTGATTTCGTTGGTGGTTTTGCCGGTACAGTAATTGAAAACCCTGTATCGAGGGAAAAGGATCAGGTCGCCGAATCCTTTCGAATTATAGGTGGTTTCAGGATCCCCGTTCAGGCCGGTTTCCTCTTTAAAAAAATAATTCCCCCCTTCCACCGACATGGTCAGGTCGGGTGTAACCCCGTAAGCAACCCTGAAGTATTGGTAAAGGCTGCTGTATTTGTCGAAATACTTGTTCCCGTTATCGCGTTTACTGCCTGAAAAAAAATTATCGCTCTGTATGAACTGTATATTGGTATTCAGTTCAAGTTGTGATTTCATAAGTACTCCCTGTGAAGTTCCCCCTGCAATAGGGCTTCCCGATCCGCCCGAACAGCACTGGGCAAACGACAGGTTTGTGTAACATAGAGCTAACAGTACAATCAGAAATGAGTACTTCATTGTTGTCGGAATTTGAATTTTTATTTGGGAAAAGCTGCTATCAGTGTTTAACAACGAATTTGGTAACCATCATTCCTGAATCAGTTCTTAAATGAGCGAAATATATACCATCATTGAGCTCTTTTGTGTTTAGACTGATAGTATTTTCACCTTGTTTAATGGCATACGACCTGGTTTGGGAAACCTGTACAGCTTTAGTGTTAAAAAGAGAAAGCTTACAGGATCCTGATTTTTCAGTGTTAAAAGTTAATGTAACCTGGTTTGCAGCCGGGTTCGGGTAGCATTTAATTTCTGTTGCCTTCGAATCGTGAACGCCTACGAAATAATCCTGCAATGCAGTTGTAATTGCATTGCTCAGAAGTGTTGAATTCACGCTTACGTTAGCACTGTAATAAATATGATGTGTATAATTACCTACAACAACTATTTTGGGCATTGCCGCCGAGCCATAATCGGCCATATTAATTGCAGCATTTGAAAATTGAGTTATATTGATGAGCCCGTTGGCAACGCACCAACTGTTTAACGATGAACAGCTTGTGTTGGCATAATCATCACATACATACATTTTAACCCGGTCGGGGTATGTGGCACTGAAACTCTGGGCAACAGCATAGGATGTCTTGCTTGCCGGTATACAGGTGGAACAAGGCATAACCCAGCAAAGTATGATCACTTTTCCGGCATCGAGTTCACTGAAAAAATTATGACTCACACCGTTACAATCATTACAGTTGAAGTTGGTAGCGGTTTGACTGCTGGCGCCAAAAGAGGTGAAAAGCAATATCAGGGCGAAAAGTATGGTTTTCATGGGCTGACTTTTATAATTAGCAATGATTTGAATTGATTTTACTAAACGAAAGTACTGGTTTTTAGGCTATGTATATAACAAATTCGATATGAATTTTGTTTGAAATGTGAAATGCGGGAGAAAAGTCAGGATGACTTTTCTCCCGCAGGAAGACTATTTAATTGAATACCTGAAACCGGCATATACGGTTGCCCCTACAATCGGGCCCCATACCATGCTGGTATCAAAGTGCGTATGGTAGGGCCGCCAGTATTCAGTTATCGGGTCTTTCTGTGTGAAATTGGTGAGATTCTCACCACCCAGGTAGACTTCGTAGTGCTTGAATTTACGGGTTACCTGTGCCAGGAGTTGGGCATAAACAGGCGAGAACGCATCACGCTGAAGTTTTGCAGGCATTTTCTGTGTATCAGGAATACGGGCTTTGCCATTAAGCTGCAGGGTAGCATCGAATTTCCACTTGTCGAATTTAGTGGCATACGAAGCCGTGAAAAGACCTTTATATGCACTTACCATTGCTTTTTCGCGCAACACCCCGTTTTCGGTAACTTTTACATCGTTGAACCGGAAGGCGGCAAGGATATTAAGTTGTTTTACAGGCTGGAATGTAAGTTGTGCCTGCAAAATATTGGAATACGATTTTCCCGTAAGGTTGTAAAAATACACATCG
>CAISRK010000132.1 GCA_903887815.1 uncultured Bacteroidales bacterium
AACGGCGTAACTTACTCTGTAGAAATTGACCGGAAGATGCAGGCTGTAAAAACGCCAAAACTGGTTCGCACCCTGGCAGTTCCTTCCACCGATTCGCATCCTTCGGTAACAAAAACGGCAAGCCCGTCGGGCCCTAAGGGAACCGGAAATATCAAATCGCCTTTACCGGGGGTTATTCTCGAAATTTATGTCCGTGAAGGCGATAATGTAAAAATCGGACAGAAACTGCTTATGCTCGAAGCCATGAAAATGGAAAACAACATCAATGCCGATAAAGAAGGCCGGGTTTCCGCTATCAAGGTGAATAAGGGCGACAGCGTAATGGAAGGCGATATTCTTATTGTAATCGGGGAATAAAACATGGATACTACAGGAAATTTCTGGGCATTTTTGTCGGATAACCTCAATCTGTTCATGGGTTATACGTCATTTGCCAACCTCACTGTCGGGCACCTTGTAATGATTGCGATTGGTTGCGCATTTATTTACCTGGCCATTAGCAGGGAATTTGAGCCCATCCTGCTGATCCCGATCGGGTTTGGAATTCTATTAGGGAATATTCCTTTCTGGGGAGCCGATCATATTGTAAACGGGGATCCCAACAACCTTCAGATAGGTGTGTTTCAATACGGCAGCATACTGAACTATCTCTACTATGGTGTGCGGCAGGGTATTTACCCGCCTTTGATATTCCTCGGAATAGGTGCTATGATCGACTTCTCGGCACTCATATCCAACCCTAAACTTATACTTATAGGAGCCGCAGCCCAGATAGGTGTTTTCGGAGCATATGCTGCTGCCCTCGGACTAGGCTTCTCGCCTTCCGAAGCCGGGTCGATAGGCATTATCGGCGGCGCTGATGGCCCTACAGCCATTTTCCTAGCGTCGAAACTTGCACCGGAACTTATAGGAATTATTGCGGTTTCGGCTTATACCTATATGGCGCTTGTGCCTGTAATTCAACCACCTATAATGCGTTTGCTTACAACAAAGAATGAACGCCTTATACGCATGAAACCTCCGCGCACCGTTTCGAAAACCGAAAAAATACTTTTCCCGATCATAGGGATGCTGTTCACCTGTTTTATTGTTCCTTCGGGTTTGCCCCTGCTCGGAATGCTTTTCTTTGGAAACCTGCTGAAAGAAAGCACCGTTACCAAACGCCTTGCCGATACTGCAAAAGGACCCATGATCGATATAGTAACCATAATGATTGGGCTTGCTGTTGGTTCATCAATACAGGCAAGCACATTTCTTACCACCAAGGCCCTGTTGATTTTCGTACTGGGAGCCGCTTCATTTGTAATCGCAACTTTAGGAGGTGTACTATTTGTTAAGATTATGAACCTGTTCCTGAAAAAAGGCAACAAAATAAACCCGCTTATAGGGAACGCTGGCGTTTCGGCAGTACCCGACAGCGCACGTGTATCGCAGTTTGTCGGTCTTGAATATGATAAAACCAACCACCTGCTTATGCATGCTATGGGGCCAAATGTGGCAGGTGTGATCGGCAGTGCTGTTGCTGCGGGGGTTTTACTGAGCTTCCTGTTTTAAATTACCGATTCAGATGTTCCTGATTCCAACAGAAATGGCCATCATGAATATAAAAACTTAATTGTCGGGTATTAGTCGGAATTAAACATCCATTTTATAAAAAAGAAAGCTCCTCGAATCCGGGGCTTTTTTTTACTTTTACATTTTATAAAAGTTACTAAACTTTCAAAATCAGCACACAATATGCTTATAATAGGAATTGCCGGTGGCTCTGGATGCGGAAAAACAACCGTAGTGCGCGAAATCATTAAACGCCTGCCCAAAAATTCAGTTGCGGTTATTCCACAGGATGCCTATTACTGGGACAATGGCCACCTTTCGCCCGAAGAAAAACTAAAGATCAACTTTGACCACCCGAATTCGATTGAATGGGACCTGCTTGTTGAGCACCTGGATGCCCTGCGTCGTGGCGAAACTATACAAATGCCAGTATATTCCTATATTTCATGTGCACGCCTGCCCGAAACCATCGAAATAAAACCACGCAAAGTTATCCTTGTTGAAGGCATACTTATTTATACCGACCCTGAACTTATAAAACGGCTTGATATTAAAATTTTTGTTGATGCCGAGAGCGACGACCGCTTAACCCGCATCATACGCCGCGATACTGTAGAGCGCGGACGCGATTACACCCAGGTTCTCGATCATTATTACCGCTGGGTGAAACCTATGCACCTTCAGTTTATCGAACCCACCAAACGCTACGCGGATATCATTGTTCCACAGGGAGGCGAAAATAAAGTAGCAATCGATATACTTACTTCGCGGGTGAAAATGAAACTGGATTCGGGAGACTAGGGATTTGTGATTTCGGATTTGCGATTTGCAATTTCGGTTTGATATAAAAATACCTGATTTAGCCTGACAGCCTTTTTGAATAACAAACAATTCTTTCTCAAATTCCAAATTCCGAAATCCGCATTCCGAAATTATTTCTTATTATCCTCTGCAAACCACTCTGCATACGAAGTCACAGTTTCTCGCAAGAGGAGATGGTGGAGTTTTACGTCTATTGGCATTAAGTTAATAAGACGGGCTGCAAAATCGATAAGCATATTTTCGCTTGTAGGCTGGTAATCAACCAGTATGGTGCGGCCAAACATTTCGGCATCGGGCTTGAAATCGTCGGCTGAATCGCGGCTCAGCACCAGGGCGTGGTCGAATTCATCGACAATGCTTTCGCGCACAAGCTTCTTCAGGTCACCGAAATCCATCACCATCCCCAGTTTAACAGAGGTTTTATCCGCTACAGGTTTCCCGATAACGGTCACCAGCAGCTCATAGGAATGCCCGTGAATATTGCGGCACATTCCGTCGTAGCCTTTTAGGGCATGGGCCATTTCGAATTTGAATTCTTTTGTAAGTCGTATGGTTTGCAAAGCCGGAAGTTTTAATTATTTCTTGATAATGCGGGCCTGGTATAGCGTATGGTAATCGTTCAGCGAAAGCTGCATCAGGTAAAAGCCTGGAGGCAGGTTGCTGAGATCCGCTGATGCTTTTTCGCCGACAACCGACAAAGGAACGTTTACCTGCATACCTGTTGAAGAATAAACAGTAAAAGCTGCATTTTGTTGGTTGAATTCAGGAGGTAATGTTATACTACAGGCCTGCGAGACCGGGTTCGGATAAACCTGGAGGGCAACCCGGGCAGGTGCATCAGGTA
>CAISRK010000133.1 GCA_903887815.1 uncultured Bacteroidales bacterium
GGCAAAAACAAGTTTCCTCTTGAAGTCAATATTCAGAATTTACTCATTGAGAAACAGATAACTTAGGAATCATTTCAGAAGAAAGCTGAAATCGTCTGAAGAGCTTAATTCAACCGGAGTAAACCCTTTCCTGAAAATACGGGCCGTCCGGCTTCCGATCAGATTAGTCAGCTCATTTTCAATATGCAGCATGGTTCCTTCGCGCAAACCAACAACATATATATCAGGATTAATTTCGAGAAATTCTTCGATGCGTTGTTCGCGTGTTTCACCTCCGTGACCTTCAGGATTGGAATCGAGGTAATGCGGATTGATCTGAAAAGGAATCAGGCCAGTGGTATCAAATCCTTTCGGATCGGTTATGGGCATATCGTTGGTGGTTCTTAAGGTTGGGCAGGCCACGTTTGAACCTGCGCTCCAGCCAATATAAGGTGTTCCTCCAATTACTTTTTCCCGGATGGCATCCATGAGCTGATTTTCGTGCAGCAGACGAACCAGTTGCCAGGTATTTCCACCGCCTACAACAATTACTTCGGCATCATTTACTGCCTGAACAGGATCGGTGAAATGGTGGATGCTTCTAACCTGAAACCCAAGTTCAGCGAAAGGTCCGGCAACTTTTTGCTCATAAACGTCGAACGAAAAGGTAACTGCAGCATATGGTATAAACAAAACATTAAGCGGCTGGTCACCCAGAAATCTTTTGATTTCATGCTTCGGATATTCCAGATAGGCTTCGCCAGGCATGGTTGAATTACTGATTAGCAAAAGTTTCATTGTTGTTTAGGTTAAAATGAAATTAGCCTGATCCCAACTGTATATGGATAAAGCACAGGTCCTTTTTTGTCATCGAATAAGGTTACCAGATCATAAGATGCGAATAAGTTGACCAGGCGATATCCGACACGGATGGTTGCTGCAACTTTGTAGTCACGAACCGAATAATTGCCGGGTGACTTTAACTTCTCGTTCTTCCCGGCATTTTCATATTTTATCTTCGTGTGAGTTTCGAGTCTTCGAGATACTGTCACGCCCGTCGAAAAATACAGCCTGTTCGCATAATTCCTGATCGGAATCTGAAATTCGACCAGCAGTGGAACTTCCAGATTGACCATGGCGAACTTCGATTTTTGGGTAGAGGATAAATAAATATATTTAGGTTGAACCGTTTGATTTTCATCCAACACAATGGAAGTATTGTCATCGATGCGATAAGCCTGGAAACTTATTCCAATGCCGGTGACAATGCCAATGGTCGACCTGGTTTGCTGGAGTCCCATAGAATATTGCAGCAAGTTCAGGTTTAATGTATTCGAAAGCAGTGCAGTATTCTGAAGAAACTTGTTTTGTTCAGCCGGATAAGAACTGTAGTCAGGATTTGCAAAAGAGTTGAGGCCCAATTCAATTCCGGCCCAATGGCCTTTAAATTCATCTTCCCAGAAATTATATCCCTGGTTAACCAAATCCTGAATATCAATCAATCCTGAAAGCCGGCTTGCCGGACTCTTTACCACGATTATTGAATCGGCTGATTGCGAATAGGTGTGCGAGGTGACCATGAATGCGAAGAAAACCAGAATTATTCGTTTCATACGTTATGTGCCAAAATCATGCAGAATGCTAAAAGCTGGAGAGGCGTTATTTTTCAAGCCTTTCTCAACAATTGTGATTCCGAACTTCTCTGCAAAAGTAATCATTCAAACTACAAAAGGAGTTAACCGTACCCGATAAACTCCTTTTGTAATTTGAATATGAAGTAGAACTAAATTCCAAAACTAATCCCGATAGTGAACGGTGTAAGGTCGGGGCCTTTGCCATTCTGAAAAAACGAATTCATGCTGTACTTGGCGTACAATCCAATGCCTTGGTAGCCAATCCGCGCCGTAGCATCATATTTAAACGGATTGATGTCGAATCCGCTGTAATCTTTGTCTTTGGACCCACCGTGTTTTACCTTGGTGTGCGACCCCAACTTTACGCTTCCCAAAATACCTGCATTAACATATACCCGTCCTGCATTTTGATTTACAGGAATTTGAAATTCGAGTAACAAGGGTACATCCAGGTAAGCCACTGAAAGTTTCGTTTTTGAAAGGTCATCGTAGGCGAGAGCTACCGGTTCGATCCCGTCAGTACTTTTAACAATGGTATAACGGTTTTCGAATTTATAATCGTTAAAAGTGAATCCTAACC
>CAISRK010000134.1 GCA_903887815.1 uncultured Bacteroidales bacterium
TAACATGGAGAAAACAAAGATTTTATTTGTAACGCAGGATATAACACCTTTTATGAAGGATAGCCATATGGGGCTAATTTCCAGGCATTTACCGCAAGGAATACAGGAAAAAGGACGTGAAATCCGCACCTTCATGCCCCGGTTTGGTAGTATCAACGAACGCAGGAATCAACTTCACGAAGTAATCCGGCTTTCTGGGATGAATTTGATTATTGACGATACCGATCACTCACTAATTATCAAGGTAGCTTCGATACAGCAAGCCAGGATGCAGATCTACTTTATTGACAACGAAGACTATTTCCACCGGAAATATGTATACCGCGATAAAAACAATGCATTTTTTGAGGATAACGATGAGCGTGCAATCTTCTTTTCGAGGGGAGTACTGGAAACTGTAAAAAAACTTGGCTGGAGCCCCGATATTGTTCATTGTCATGGATGGATGTCGGCGCTTACCCCCCTTTATGTAAAAAAAGTATACCACGAAAACCCGCTTTTTGCTCCTGCTAAAATCATCATGTCAATTTATGATGACGATTTTACCGAACCTCTGCACTCTAACCTGCAGGCAAAACTTAAGCACGAAAATATTGCCCTCAAGGACCTGAAGCATTTCAAGAAACCTGACTTCGTGAGCCTTATGAAAGCTTCCATTGATCTTTCGGATGGAATCATAATTGCTAACGAACAGATCAACAGTGAACTCGCTGAGTATATTGAACAATCAGGCAAACCCGTTCTTCCATACCAGGGTGGAGATAACTACATACAGGTATATAACGAATTTTACGAAAAGATTTTACAAAACTGATCTTTCCGCCCAGAGCCTTCCTACTTAAAATAATCATAAAAATCATACTCTTGAAAAGGCTAGTTTTTCTCCGCCAGTTATCATTATTCGCCCTTATTTCATTGCTTTTTGCTTCATGTACTAAAGAATTGACCCCAATCGGATTAGATCTGCTCGATCCATTGGATCTTTTACACATGGGATATACCGATACCATACAAATTAATGCCTACACAATACCTGACGATTCAGTGTATACACATAATCTGAGTGTTGATGATGCCAATGCAATTTACTACGGCCAGGTTGGCAGTTTCTATGATCCTATCTTCGGGCGTACAACAGCAAATTTTTACTCCCAGTTATACCTGTCAACAAGTACACGTTTCGGGTCATACCCGGTATTTGATTCCGCTTTCCTTTACCTTCCGTACCTCTCAGCCTACGGTGATACGCTGACCAATATGACGTTGCGCGTATACTCACTTACGGATAGTATTGTTGATTCAATACATTGCTGGTCCAATTCAACTATTAATTATGACCAGGCGCATCCTATTGGTGAACTTACTTTCCAGCCAAGGCCAAATGACAGTGCTTACTACAACGGCAGCAAACAGCCTATGATGCTCAGGATACCTATTAATTCGAACTTTGGCAATGCCGTAATGTTCCCTCAGGATACCTCATCGCTGAATAACAATACCAATTTTGTAAGGTTTTATAAAGGACTTTGCATCATCGCTGAGCCGGAGAATACCCCAGGTAAAGGGTCAATAATAATGTTCAGGATATCGGATGCAAGTAAATTGTCGATGTATTACCACACAGCGGCCTTGGATACGCTGAGCTATGATTTTCTCCTTTCCTCTTCAGCCTCTAAATTTCAAAACTACAATCATTACGGGTATTCACAAGCTATTCCTGCATTGAGGAACCAACTGGCAGGTGATACCACTCTCGGAAAGCAATTCCTTTTTGTACAGGGACTGGCAGGCGTAAAAATCAAACTCCAGTTTCCAAACCTGGCAAAATGGGGTGAAAAGAATGGTGTTGTTATAAACGATGCTCAACTTATCCTTGGCAACTCATCGGTGTCGAAGGACTTTGTTAACCCTGGTAATATTACACTCAGGGAAATAGGGGAAGCCGGTACTACCAGCCCGAATAAGATTATTGATGAATCAACACGAGCTGATTACTACAGCGGGTATTATTACCCTGCAGGTAATACATACAGGTTCCGTATAACCAGGTATATACAACAATACCTCTTAGGGAAAACGAACCAAAAAGGATTGCACCTGATTATTCCACACTCTTATATGGGTAACCGGCTGGTATTAAATGGCACTTCATCCCCGATTTCGGATTTAAAGCTTTATCTCAGGTATACTGTTAAATAGTTGCATTTACTTTGCCTGTTAGCCAGTTCCAATCAACATAAATAAGATAGACTCACACATTTTTGATTTTCCAGCTCTTTTACAGCCTGTTTCGTCGAACGGAACAATGTTGTTTAATTCCCAGTGGACGCAATTGAACTGTGTGAATAAACTGGAAAAATTTTCACCCGGTTTCCGGGTCCTTTTCATGCGTTAAAAGCAACCTGACTTTTATGCGAAGAAAAGAAATATAGTAGCCTTTATTATTCATGAGTATTGCAACATTGTGTAATTTTGGCCGGTTTATCATACCTTTGGTTTATAAAGGTATTTTCCCTTGAATTAAAGTCAGCAATTAATACTAATAACTATGTGCGGAATAGTTGCATACATTGGCGACAAACAGGCTTGTCCGATTCTTCTGAGTGGATTGCACCGGCTCGAATACCGGGGATACGACAGTGCGGGAGTTGCCCTGTTGAATGGCTCACTAAAGGTGTATAAAACCAAAGGAAAGGTTGACGACCTTGAGCACGTGCTCGAAGGGCTCGATATTACCGCCAACATCGGCATTGCACACACCCGCTGGGCTACACACGGTGAACCCAACGATGTAAACGCGCACCCTCATTATTCGTCGAACGAAAAAATGGCGATTATCCACAACGGGATCATCGAAAATTACAGTGTACTCAAGCTTGAACTCCAGCAACGCGGATATGTTTTCCGCAGCGATACCGATACCGAGGTACTCATGTACCTGATCGAAGATATAATGGCTAACGAAAAACAACTACTGGCTGAAGCAGTTCGTATTGCGTTAACGCAAATTACCGGGGCTTATGCCATAGTAATCATTTCGCAGGATGAACCCGATTTGCTTGTTGCGGCTCGCAAAGGAAGCCCTATGGTAGTTGGAATCGGTGATGGCGAATTTTTCATTGCATCCGATGCGGCGCCCATTGTTGAGTACACAAGGCAGGTTGTATATCCAGGCGAAGAGGAAGTAATATCGATCAGCCTTGCTGAAGGGTTAAAAATCCGCACCATTGCCGATATCGAAAAAACACCTTATGTCCAGACCCTGGAAATAAACCTGAGCGCACTTGAAAAAGGTGGGTTCGATCACTTTATGCTCAAGGAAATTTATGAGCAATCGCGCACTGTTCGTGACAGTATGCGTGGGCGCCTGCACATGGACCAAGGCATTATTGTATTGGGTGGTATACAGGATTATTTACCCAAATTCCTTGCAGCCAGGCGCATTATCATTGTAGGATGCGGCACCTCATGGCATGCCGGAATAGTGGGCGAATACCTGATTGAAGAACTTGCACGTATACCGGTTGAGGTGGAATATGCCTCTGAATTCCGTTACCGTAACCCTTTGATTTACGAAGATGATATAGTTATTGCCATATCGCAGTCGGGCGAGACTGCCGATACCCTTGCAGCTATTGAAATGGCCAAATCGAAAGGAGCAACTATTATCGGTATCTGCAACGTGGTTGGTTCATCGATTGCTCGCGCCACGCATGCCGGCTCCTACACGCATGCCGGGCCCGAAATTGGTGTTGCCTCAACCAAGGCTTTTACATCGCAGGTTACTATACTTACCTTGCTTGCATTGATGCTTGCCGAGAAAAAAGGTACCATTACGGCATCACGCTATTTCCGACTGTTGCACGAATTTAACACCATTCCCGAAAAGATTGAGAAAACACTGAAATGCAACGAGGAAGTCCGCAAGATTGCCAAAGTTTTCAGTAAAGCAAATAATGCACTTTACCTGGGACGTGGTATTAATTTCCCTATTGCCATGGAAGGTGCTCTCAAACTTAAAGAAATATCCTATATTCATGCCGAAGGCTACCCTGCTGCCGAAATGAAACACGGTCCTATTGCACTTATTGATGAAGCCATGCCGGTAGTTGTAATTGCAACCCGTAAAGGTCAGTATGATAAGGTTGTGAGTAATATTATGGAAGTGAAAGCCCGCAAAGGAAAAATCATTGCCATAGTATCGGAAGGTGATGAACAGGTGCGCGGCCTGGCCGATTATTTCATTGAAATCCCCGAATGTGATGAAATGCTTGTACCCTTACTGGCAACTATTCCCTTGCAGCTCCTATCCTATCATATTGCGCTGCTTCGCGGCTGCAACGTCGATCAGCCAAGGAACCTGGCTAAGTCGGTAACAGTAGAATAAAAGCGTTGGATACCCTGGGATGTTTGTTTAAATTACCTTAACAGTCATTCAATTTCATCATTTCCTGAAACCAACCGTCCTATTCAGGTAGTTTACAGCCCTGATCAGGTCTGCTTCGTTTCCTATTCCCAGGTTAGCCTCGTTCAGTGCCAGTTTGCACTCATCCTTATAACTGCCCATCGCGGCCAGGAGATCATGCTTCCGGAGCTTAAGGGAGCACAATGCATTATGGTTTACTTTAATATAGTACCGGTAGTCGCTTACATATTCGTTCAGGCTCTGGCTTTCGGTTAGTTTCCGGTGAGCATAAAGTGTAACAGGTCCTTCGGTCATTACTTCCAGAAATACAAAAACCGAATCGGCATCGTACCAGCGTTTCATTTTTATCCTCTTAAAAGTGCTGGAGGAAGTCAATTTCTGAGGATTCAGGTACACTTTCGCTATTTCATCGTCTTTAAGAATCAACTCCTGGTTAGTAGCTTTTTTCAACCAGATAAATTTTTCGAGCAAGCCGTTATACCGCAGCCATTCACCGGTAATAGTGCTTCCGTCAGCTAATGAAACTATGGCTTCACACCAATCATCGGTAAAGTACTGGTTTGGATCCAGAGGCCGGCCAACGGCATATCCCGTCAAGTTCTCTTCCAGCGATTTTATTAAACCCTTGTTTTCGCAGCCTTTGCTTTGCTGTCCCGTTAACCTGGCCGACAAGCTGAGAATAAGAAGTAAACCCAAAACGTATTTTATCATATCATCAGCTGTTTAACGAACTTCAATTGTTGAGCGGGCACTTACCGGGATTCCCTTTTCGGAAATGCCCTGAATAATGATGTCGTAGGTGGTTTTTAAGTCGGAAGTATAAAACTCAATTGTATTTTGATCCTTCGTATCGATTCCGAAATCAGGATTCCAGTAGAGCGTTTGCCTGAAATCGGGTATTTTTGAGTTTTTCAAGACTACGTTGCTATAATCGGGCGAAATGAAGTTTGTGCCCGATACCAGGACCTCGTTGGGGAATGTAACCACTTTATGGCCCGTTTTTAACACAGGGATGAAATCCTCTTTTGTAAATATGGAAATGATTCCGAATATCTCAAGGCTACCGTAATACATGTGGTTGGTTTTTAACTCAATACGCTGTATAAGTTTCGAACCAAGCGAATTAAGTATATTGTAATCGAATACAGGGATATTATTCAGCAGCACCAGTGCATTATGTCCTTCCCAGAATTGATGCGACAAGCCGTCAACAACAAGTAAAGTGGATTGACCATCGCTGAACTTGTATTTTGCATTTCGAATAATATTGGCTACAATATCCTCAAAATTAGGCATTTCAAGGAATTCGGAGGGCCTGATCACTTCATCCGGTTTCCCGAAGAAAGAACGATCCTGGATTGGGATTACATTTGCCGGTATGCCTGTTATATTCCCATAATTGTAGATTTTATTCACCAAAGCCGATTGACGGCAGGTGCTTATAAAATCCAAACTTACCGAATCCGGCATTACTGATCCTGACACCAAATAATAAGGATTGAAGGTTTTATCATCCATTGTAATCGCCAGATTTTCAACAGCAACAGGCGAATCTTTCAATTGAAGGATGAGCTCCCTGTTGTTGTAATGTTTACCAAGCAGGAAATAAAACTTTCCGGTCGAATAGGTAAGAGCATATTTTAAATTGGCAACACTATCGGCAACGGTAAGCAAAACATACACATTGGGGATTGGCTTCAGGTTTGTTTTATCCACCACTCTTCCTGCGAAAATAAATCCTTTATCTTCCTCCGGGTAACGGCAAAAATCATTTCCGGGATATAAATCCGACGACTTCGCAGCAGCGTTTATTTTACTCTGCATATAAGGCAGATAGGCAGCAATATTGGTTTCGGGTGATTCGGGAACTTCAAAAGGGTTTTTCGCGGTAACGCTTATTGAAACATCAGCCCAGGCTATTGAGTCGGGTAGGTTTTTAATACTGATAGTGACTTTCTCCCTGGCAACGTATACTTTCTTATCAGTGACGATTTCGGGGCTTCCATGCAAATTGCCAGTTGAAACACCTTCTTTAAAAACCGTATCCGAAGGTTGGCGGAAGACAATGTTCTTGAGTGTTGCGGGAGTATTCCCGGCCTGGTTAATAACTAAAATCCGGTCAGAGTAAACCAGTTCGGGATTTAGGTTGCGCATACCGTTGGTGTATGCAGTCAACAGGTAATACCCGGTATTTAATGTATCAGGGATTGGAATTAGGCCTGAACATGTGCCCTTGCTACTGATATCCGATCGGAACACAAAGCTTTTCCTGCTAACAGGATCGGTGATCTGGATATATAAAATCTTGCTGGAGGTATTGAAATTCGTCATTTTGCTGTTCAGCAAATAGGCTTTATAAAAAACACTTTCTCCAGTAACTATTACATTTTTATCCAGTTGCATAAATACAATATCCTGTGTACTTCCTTTGTGGGGAAGGAAACAAAACATTGTGATTAATGCAATAACAAGAGATTGTACAACTTTCATTATTTCAAAATTCTTAACGCGGTCTTCATCATCAATTTGTATTTTCATTACTAAAAATGCTGCCAGAAAACCGGCACGGTATCATACACCGGCGGATGGTCGCGAATAATACCGTTCGAAACATTCTCAGGTACATCATCAACGTCCATGGAATGGATAATCATGTCACTCTCATTATACCTAATAAAACTATGCTTGCCGGCTTTCCCCGAAACTTCAAACAAGCCGAATACCTTTTTTGACGGATCATTTTCGCACCTGATATTGCTCATCAGATTCGTACTGATCGGATCAAATATCTGGTTCTGAGCGGTTAACTGCTGCCTTAAATGGGTATAATACAAATATGCTTCCTCGGATATTGAGTACGCATAACAGCTAATAATCCTGCCAATCATACTATAGGTCAGGTACGCCGGCGGATTGTCCGACATTTTGTCTTTTGCCATAAAACCCAGCAGCTGTTTTTTAATACTATTATCAGCCTGTGTAATATTTACATTCAGGGTCGGCACTTCATCCAGCTGGCTGACAGTCCAGCTAAAAACGCGTACTTCCGGTTCATGGAGACCCCTTGGATATTCATTTGTATACATTTCCCTTATTATCCGTGTTTCGAACAGGCAGTATGCTGTCCTGTTTTTTAAGGCTGTCAGGTCCGTATAAAGATTCACGCCGCTTTCATTTGTAACAACCGATGTGCCGGCATTCAGGGTTTGATGTATTGCAGCCTCATAATAAATTGAATCCACAGGCAGAGGCGCATTTAAAAAGCACGCACCCGATTTGTATGTATCGCCTTCTTTCGTGGCGATAGTAAGTGTGTATGACCGCCCGACGGTGCCTTGTATACCGTTGGCTGAAGTCATGTATAAACCCGAAGTCCCTTCGGTGAGCACTTCCGAATTGCCTGCATTATCGTCAATCACCACTCTTGCACCCTTAACAGCAATGTCTTTTGCAAGGGTATTGTATTGAGTGTTGAATGGCAGCGCATTCGAGAGCCGCACATAATAGGGCCTGGTGCCATTGGTTAACCTTGCCTGCACCGTAAGCGTAGTTTTATCCTGTTTTATTGAAGGATCATCGTAAATTACCTGACACGAACTGTGCAACAGTAAAATTACGATTCCCATAAGCAGCAGGTTTGATTTCTTCATTGTACCGGGTATAGGGTCAGAAAATAAAGTTATATGTTAAGGTCGGGATCGGCTTACCTAACACGTACATCTTATACAGGCTGTACATCCGGAAATCGTTTGCCGGCGATACGGCAGCTTTTTTATAAAAGACTGAATAAGCGTTTTTCCGCCCGTAAACGTTTAGTATCGAAAATGTCCAGCTCCCTTTCCATTTCCTTTTCAGTCGCAGGGTTTCATCGAGGCTTATCGACAAATCGAGGCGATGGTATGCCGGCAGGCGGTATTTATTGCGGTCGGAATATTCAATAACCCAGTTCGTTCCAACCTGGTACTTGTACTCAGGCAGGGTGATGGCTCTTCCCGAACTGAGACTGAAATTTGCTGATGCTCTCCAACGGCGGTTAATATGATAGGTCGACATAATGGTTAAATCATGCGGTTTATCGTAGCTCGACGGATAGTACGTATTGTTGTTCAGCGTTTCTTCGGCAAACACGCCCGAAGTCTTTTTATACGAACGCGAATAGGTATAACTTATCCAGCCGTCGAGTTTACCCGAGTTCTTCTTTACCAGGACTTCGATTCCATAATTCCGGCCTTCAGCATTCAGAACTGCAGTTTCCAGGCATGGATTTAAATCAAGCTGCGCCCCGTTTTTATATTCAACCAGGTTTTTGATGTTTTTATAATACACTTCAATGGAAGCTTCCACGGTGTTCTGCCGGAAATTGCGGAAATATCCGATTGCAAGCTGATCGCATACCTGGGGTTTGAAATAAGGATCGCTCAGTTTCCACCGGTCCTCGGGAGTGGAAACGGAAGAATATGAGATCAGCGAAATGTACTGGTTCGACCTGATATAACTGACCTTAACCGAGTTCGTCATGTCGAACTGGTATTTGACCGAAAGGCGGGGCTCGAATCCGTGGTATGAGGTTACAACTTCATTGTTACCAAATACGGTTGAATCTGTTATTGCGTAAACCGATTTGGTTACTCCCGGCTGATAGTGGTAAACCGTATGGGATCCGAGCAGGCTGTAGGCCGAAAACCTGAGACCTGCAGTTACGCTGATTTGATCGTTTACTTCATAGCTGTCCGACAAGTAAACAGCATTTTCAAGGGCTCGTTCAGGGGCCATGTTAAAAGGAAGAACCCGCGAGATCGTATCGGAAGGAGCTACTATTCCCGGGTTTACGCGGTATAATATAGTCTGTGCGCCGAAGTCAACTTTATTACGTCCAGTAGAATATGTAAAATCGAGCCTTGCACTTTTATAATTGAGATCCGACACCGTTTTGCTTTTTTCATACATATTCTTAACATCATATTTATCGATGTTGTACTTGCTGAAGCTAATATTGAAGTTTGCTTTGAACCTGTAATTAAATTCATGAAGCCATTTAAAGGTACCTATATCGTTTCCATAATTGTAATCCAGTTCGGAAGCATACCCGAACACATCGTAACTGCGGTAGTAGAATAAGGACAAGCTGTTCCTGTTGTTGATTTTCCAGTTGATCAGGGTATTAAAATCATAAAAACTGGCTTTACTGTTTTTCAGGTTAACATCCGGCATCAGGTGCAGCAGGTAATTGGAATAGGTAGTCCGGCCTCCGGCCAGGAGGGAAAGCTTATTCTTAATAACCGGAATTTCGAGAGTTAAGCGGCTGTCAACAACACCTATTCCGCCACTGGCATGGAATGCTTTATCATTATCATGTTTAAGGTCGATTGTAACAATTGAGGAAACCCGTTCGCCATATTTGGCAGGGATATCGCCTTTGTAAAGCGAAACATTTGAAATGGCATCCGAACTGATTACCGAAACCAGCCCGAACAGATGGGACGTATTAAATACAGGCGTTCCTTCGATTAAAATTAAATTCTGGTCGTTGGCTCCCCCGCGCACATTGATCCCAGCACCGAACTCCCCTACCGATTTCACGCCCGGGAGCATAGTGAGGCTCTTAAGGATATCTTTTGTCCCCATCATGGCAGGAATCTGTTTTATGGTCTTGCGGTCGAGCTGTACTATGCTCATTTGATTGTTGCTGATATTCTGGTCAGGCCGGCGCGCCCACACTTCAAATTCGCTGAGTTTTACCGATTTCTCAAAAAGCTGGATGTCATAATTACCGCTACCCATCAGTTTAATATTTATAAAAGTAGCTTCGAAACCCAGGCATTCAACCGTTATTCTGTAACTTCCGACGGGAAGTTTGAGAGAGAAAACGCCGTCAGTATTGGAAGTGGTTCCTATATTGATGTTTTTGATATATACGGAGGCTCCCGGAATAGATTCGTTGGTTGTCCCGTTTAGTATATGCCCTCTGATTTCAGCTGTCCGGGAGTTGCCCTGAGAACTAATACTCCCGATGGAAATAAAATCGGATTCCGCATTTGTTGCCTGCTCAGTTTCGTGATACCCCGAAGGATTTGATTTGTCCTGTATTACAGCAACTTCTTTCTTTGGCAGAAAAACATAGGCTCCCTGCACAATATAATACTGATAAGCCGTTCCGGCAAGAACGCGCTCAAATGCTTTTGCAGGAGGGGTATTTATAAAATCCTGGTCAACGGTAATATCTTTGAACCATTCTGGGTTATAATAAACTTCGAGCTGATACCTACTTTCAACCTCATTGAGGAAACTTATCAACGGAACATCATGAAAATTGCCACTGATCAATTTGACTTCGGAGGTCTGGCAATCCGACTTTTCGATAAAAAAGAAGATTGGAAGAAGCGCAAGGATAAGTTTTAAGCTAACAGCTTTCAGTTTGATCATAGTCTAAGTCCGGCATTGCGACTGATAGCAAATTCAGGGAAAATGTAACCTGTATAATAAATCCATCTCTTTGTTACATTTGTGATTCAGCGGTCTTAGAAGGCTTATCCGGTATTCTTTGAAACTGCTTATTTCAGTTTAGTAACTCGTAATCTGGTCTTCAAAATTACAAACTATTCCAACACTCAAAGCGCGAAGCCGAATAAAAACAATGGAATTGCCAAAGGAGGATAATTAATTCAGACCCTGCTTGTCCAATCTCGTTCCCGGAGCGTCTTTACATTTGTAAATCAAATCCGCCTGTTAAAATCAAATCACTATTAACCAGCTCCTTACATAACTTATGTAGAATAGTTCCATATTATCATGATTGAACTATATTTTGATTCTATTGTTATTTCAATAACAAAAAGAAATTAATTTTGCAAAAACTTATACGTCATGAATTTATCACACATCGAACACATCGGAATTGCAGTTAAAAGCCTGGATGACAGTATTCCATACTGGGAAAAAGTCTTCGGACTCAAATGCTACGCCGTTGAAGAAGTTGCTGACCAGCGCGTTAAGACAGCATTCTTTATGATAGGCCAAACCAAGATCGAACTGCTCGAAAGCACCGACCCCGAAGGACCGATCGGGAAATTCCTCGAAAAGAAGGGTGAAGGTATACATCATATTGCTTTTGCAGTAAAAGACATTGAGAATGCACTTGCCGAAACCGAAGCCAACGGGATACAACTTATCGACAAACAGCCGCGTAAAGGTGCCGAAGGAATGAGCATAGGTTTCCTTCATCCGAAATCGACTTTTGGTGTGCTGACCGAGCTTTGCGAGAATAAAAACATATAGTGCCGGAGTGCCGGTTGCCGGAGTGAAACCCTGAACTTTGGAACATCGGAACCTCGGAACCCGGCACCCTACCCTTAATACAAACAATCTATTTATAAAATTCCACAATGACAATCGAGGATAAAATCGGGCAACTGCTTGAAAAACGGGAGCTTGCAAAGCTGGGCGGCGGACAGAAACGCATCGATTCGCAGCATAAAAAAGGCAAACTCACTGCCCGTGAGCGTATTGACCTGTTGCTTGACGAAGGCAGTTTCGAAGAATTCGATATGTTCGTTTCGCACCGCTGCACAGATTTCGGTATCGAAAACGAGAAATACCTGAGTGATGGCGTTGTTACTGGTTATGGTACCATCGACGGCCGCCTGATATATGTTTTCTCGCAGGACTTCACTGTTTTCGGGGGATCCCTGAGCGAAATGTATGCCAAAAAGATCTGTAAGGTGATGGACCAGGCTATGAAAGTCGGCGCTCCTGTTATCGGCATCAACGATTCGGGCGGAGCACGCATACAGGAAGGGGTTCAGAGCCTTGCCGGTTATGCCGAGATTTTCCAGCGCAATATTATGGCTTCGGGAGTTATTCCGCAGTTGTCAGCCATTTTCGGTCCCTGTGCCGGTGGCGCTGTATACAGCCCTGCACTCACTGATTTTATCATCATGTCGAAAACAAACAGTTACATGTTTGTTACCGGCCCGAAAGTAGTAAAAACCGTTACCGGCGAAATCGTTACCGATGATGAACTAGGGGGAGCAATGGTACACGGGTCAAAATCCGGTGTTTCACATTTTGTTGCCGAAGACGAACAGGAAGGCATCCTGCTTCTGCGTAAACTGCTGAGCTACCTGCCTCAGAACAACCTCGAAGATCCTCCATTGGTTCCCTGCCTCGACCCTATCGACCGCCTGGAAGAATCGCTGAATCACATTGTTCCCGAAAACCCGAACAAACCTTACGATATTAAGGATGTAATTCATGCCATTGCCGACAACAACGAATTCCTCGAAGTTGCCCGCCACTTCGCACCCAATATTGTAACCGGGTATGCCCGTTTCAACGGCATGTCGGTAGGAATTGTGGCTAACCAGCCCAGCTACCTGGCCGGTGTGCTCGACATAAATGCATCGCGCAAGGCAGCCCGGTTTGTCCGTTTCTGCGATGCTTTCAACATTCCTATCCTTACCCTGGTTGATGTTCCGGGATTCCTTCCGGGAACGGCACAGGAATACGGCGGTATTATAATTCACGGGGCAAAACTTCTTTTTGCCTACGGCGAAGCAACCGTACCCAAAGTAACTGTTATCCTTCGCAAAGCTTATGGAGGAGCTTACGATGTAATGAGCTCGAAACACCTGCGCGGCGATATCAATTACGCATGGCCATCTGCCGAAATTGCCGTAATGGGTCCGAAAGGCGCCATCGAAGTACTCTATAATAAAAAACTTGCTGAAATTGAGGACCCTGCAGAACGGGAAGTAGAATTTCACAAGTACGAAAACGAGTATAAAACCAAGTTTGCCAACCCTTACGATGCCGCAAGCTATGGCTTTATCGATGATGTGATCGTACCGCGCAATACCCGCTTCAGGGTAATACGGGCTTTCCAGGCCTTGTCGACCAAAAAGGATGTAAATCCTCCAAAGAAACATTCAAACCTGCCGTTATGATGCTCTCGACATTACTACTGGTAACCACCGGCGACCGGGTTGCCGGAAAGGCTTCTGAAGAGTTTGGCCGGATGGATCCGTCAGGTATAACCATGCTCATAATTGCTATGACGGCAATTTTTGTTGCCTTAATATTGCTTCTTCTCACTTTCAAATACATTGCGAAACTGTACAATGTCGATTTGAAAAAACGATTTATAAAAAGCCGGCCCAACGAAGATGTTCCGGATGTGATGGAACACATATCAGGTGAAACGCTGGCTGCCATTTCGGTTGCCCTGCACCTGTACCAGGAACAAATGCAAGGTCTGGAGGATGCTGTTATGACTTTCAAGAAAGCTTCGAAAACCTATTCCCCCTGGAGCTCAAAAATTTACGGATTGCGCAGAATGCCAAATCAATAAGAGATGAAAAATTTTAAATTCACCATAAACGGTAACCAATACGAAGCGGAGATTAAAGGCGTGGAGGATGATATAGCCGAAGTATCAATTAACGGCGTAACCTACTCTGTTGAAATTGACCGCAAAATGCAAGCGGTTAAGACGCCCAAACTGGTGCGTACCCTGGCTGTTCCTTCAACCGATTCGCATCCTGCGGTAATAAAAACGGCAAGTCCATCTGGCCCGAAAGGAACCGGGAATATCAAATCGCCTTTACCAGGGGTTATTCTTGAATTGTATGTTCGCGAAGGCGATGCTATAAAAATCGGACAGAAACTGCTGATGCTCGAAGCCATGAAAATGGAAAACAACATCAATGCCGACAAAGAGGGCCGGGTTACCTCAATCAAGGTGAGCAAGGGCGACAGCGTAATGGAAGGCGATATTCTTATTGTA
>CAISRK010000135.1 GCA_903887815.1 uncultured Bacteroidales bacterium
GACACTATTAATTCTTTAATCCTTCAAAATATGAAAGTAGCTATAGTTGGAAGCGGATATGTCGGCCTGGTAACCGGAACATGCTTCTCCGAAGTAGGTATCGATGTCGTTTGTGTCGATATCGATCAGAAGAAAATTGAGAATCTGAAAAACGGAATCCTGCCCATTTACGAACCGGGGCTTGATGAAATGTTGCATCGCAATGTAAAAAAAGGCCGCCTGAAATTTACAACCAATATTGCAGAGGCATTAGTCGATTGCGAGGTGCTTTTTATTGCCGTTGGCACTCCGCCCGACGAAGACGGAAGCGCCGACCTTAAATATGTGCTCGCTGTTGCCCGCGAATGCGGGAAAAATATAAACGATTATCTCCTTGTAGTTACAAAAAGCACTGTTCCTGTCGGGACTGCGGCCAAAGTGAGAGCTGCCCTCCAGGATGAGCTTGATAAACGGGGTGCTGTTGTTACGTTCGATGTGGCTTCGAATCCTGAATTCCTCAAAGAAGGAGCTGCCATCGACGATTTCCTGAAACCCGACCGCATCGTTGTCGGGCTGGATTCCAGCAGGGCCGAAGAATTAATGAAAAGCCTGTATAAACCTTTTACCCTTAACGGGCATCCCATCATTTTCATGGACATTACTTCGGCTGAGATGACCAAATATGCAGCCAATTCGATGCTGGCCACAAAAATCAGCTTTATGAACGATATTGCCAACCTTTGCGAGATTGTTGGTGCCGATATCAACATGGTTCGAAAAGGCATTGGCTCCGATTCGCGTATTGGCAATAAATTCATATATCCCGGCATAGGATACGGCGGATCTTGCTTCCCGAAAGATGTTCAGGCACTTGTAAGAACAGCCCATGAATTTAAATATGAACTTCGCGTTCTCAAAGCCGTTGAAGCTGTAAATAAGGATCAGAAATCGGTCCTTTTCAACAAGATCATGAACTTTTATCAAGGAGATATCAAGGGCAAAACCATTGCGGTCTGGGGATTATCGTTCAAACCCCAAACCGATGATATGCGCGAGGCTCCTTCGCTGGTAATTATTATTCAAAAACTGCTCGATGCAGGCGCCCATGTAAAAGCGTATGATCCGGTTGCAATGAAAGAAGCAAAGCATCACCTAGGCGATACCATTACATACTCGGAAGATCAGTATGAAACGCTTATCGATGCCGATGGCCTGGCATTGGTGACTGAATGGTCCGAATTTAAGTTCCCGAATTTTAAAATCATTAAAAAATTACTGAATACACCTGTAGTTTTCGACGGACGGAATATTTACGACCAGGCTGAGATGAAGCGGAATGGATTCGATTATTTCTGCATTGGGGTAGATACCTCCAAATAGATTTTGGATGTCGGATGTTAAAATGCAATAGCTTGATTTTTTTACACCATGAAGAACATCCTGAATAGATCACGCCAATTAATCCACAGTCTATAAGCCTAAATGCCTAACAAATTTATCCCCCGAAACAATGATCAGAAAAAAAGTATTGGTAACCGGCGGTGCCGGGTTTGTAGGATCGCATTTGTGCGAGCGGCTCCTTAATGATGGTAACGAAGTAGTTTGCCTCGATAACTATTTTACAGGACAAAAAGCGAATATTGTTCATCTCATCGATAATCCTTACTTCGAGCTGATACGGCACGACGTTACAATGCCTTTTTTTATCGAAGTCGACGAAATCTATAACCTGGCTTGTCCCGCTTCGCCCATACATTACCAGTACAATGCAATAAAAACAATGAAGACCTCGGTAATGGGTGCCATTAATATGCTTGGACTGGCAAAGCGCATCAAGGCTAAAATCCTGCAGGCCTCAACAAGCGAAGTTTACGGCGACCCGCAGGTACACCCCCAGGTTGAAACGTATTGGGGCCATGTAAACCCGATTGGCGAACGCTCCTGCTACGACGAAGGAAAACGCTCGGCCGAAACCCTGTTTGTTAATTACCATAAGCAAAATAATGTAAGAATAAAGATCATACGCATTTTTAATACTTATGGTCCTAAAATGCATCCACACGATGGCCGGGTGGTTTCTAATTTTATTATGCAGGCACTGCAAAACGAAGACATTACTATTTATGGCGACGGTCAGCAGACACGAAGCTTCCAGTATGTCGACGACCTGGTTGAAGGAATGGTGCTTATGATGAAATCGCGCGAAGAGTTTACCGGTCCTGTAAATATTGGCAATCCCAATGAATTTACTATTCTCGAGCTGGCAAATAAGGTGATAGAACTCACCAACTCCAGATCGAAAATTATCCGAATGCCGCTGCCAAGCGACGATCCCATGCAGCGCCAGCCTGATATTTCTCTTGCAAAAAAAGAACTCGACTGGTCACC
>CAISRK010000136.1 GCA_903887815.1 uncultured Bacteroidales bacterium
CGGTGTTCCTGTTAATGGACCGCCTCCATTTCCAAACTTTATGTCATCGAAATAATATGTTTTTGCACCGGCAAAAGCACCTGTTACTCCATAGTTGAAAAATATAGTAACCTTGTTATAATTGTAGGTAAGATTTAATGCTACCGTACCGGTTGCTTGGTTTGCAAAATCAAATGTCAGCGTTTCCCATCCGTTAGCAACTGTAGTCATCGCTTCTGTTTCAATAGACTTTGCTGAATCAAGGTAATCTTCTACTTTTAAACGTACCTTAATGCCGGCATCAGGAGAATAAACTCTCACGTTCATTTTGGTTTCTGTTGTAGTAAAGGGAATCTTGCTGCTGAATCCTGTCATCCCGCTTAATGCTGTAACAGTTGTTCCTGCCCACGCTTGTGCTGAGGCTGATTTTGTTACTTTAGCTACTTTGTTCGTTGACAATACAGGGTCTGTCGCTATTATTGAAGCTTCAGCACCATTAAAACCTACAAGCCCGTAATTTACTGTTGACACATCAAATGTTACAGGTAAATTCATTTGGGTTCCAATCGTTGTGCCTGCAGTTAAGCTCACATCATCAAAATAGTACGTGTAATTTACTGTACCATCACCTGGTGTACCATTATCAAATATTAATACCAAATGTTGATATTGTTTGGTTACATCTATCGCCCTAAAATCAAAAGTTAATTCTTCCCACGTATTAGCTGCTGTTGCCGCGATTTGCTGCTCATATTTGATTGATTGGTCTGTTGCATGTTCTACTCTCAGCAATAACTTTGCACCTGCTCTCGGCATATATACTTTTGCTTTGAATATTTTATTAGTCGAGAAATCAATCGGAGTTGCAAATGTAAGATAAGCTCCTGCCCAAGTTGCTCCGGTACCCTTTACTATTTTGCCAACGTTAGCACTCGTATTCCCGATACTTTGAGGATTTGCGACTTTTGATCCTGTTCCTCCATCAAAATTTGTAAAGGCATAACTAATAGTTGATGATTCAAAATCAATCGGTAGTACCGGTGTTCCTGTTAATGGACTGCCGCCATCTCCAAACTTTATGTCATCGAAATAATATGTTTTAGCACCGGCAAAAGCCCCTGTAACGCCATAGTTAAAAAATATAGTAACCTTGTTATAATTGTAGTTAAGATTTAATGCTATCGTACCGCTTGCTTGTTTTGTAAAATCAAATGTCAGCGTTTCCCATCCGTTAGCTACTGTACTCGTGGCTTCTGTTTCTACAGACTTTGTTGAATCAAGGTAATCTTCTACTTTTAACCGTACCTTAATGCCGGCATCCGGAGAAAATACTCTCACGTTCATTTTGGTTTCTGTTGCAGTAAATGGAATCTTGCTGCTGAATCCTGTCTGGACTATTCCATTTTTTGCTGAAACAGTTGTTCCTGCCCAGGAAAGTGCCGAGGCAGATTTTCTTACTTCTGCAACTTTGTTCGTTGACAATACCGGGTCTGTCGCTATATTTGAAGCTTCAGCACCACTAAAACCTACAAGCCCGTAATTTACTGTTGACACATCAAATGTTACCGGCAAATTCATTTGTGTTCCTGTCGCTGAACTGCCTGCAGTTAAACTCACATCATCAAAATAGTATGTGGAAGCTGCAGTGCCGTCACCTGGTGTACTACTATCAAATATAAATACCAAATGTTGATATTGTTTACTTACATCAATTGCACTAAAATCAAAAGTTAATTCTTCCCACGTATTAGCTGCTTTTGCCGCGACTTCCTGCTCATATTTGATTGTTTGGTCTGATGCATTTTCTACTTTTAATTTTAACTTTGCACCTGCTCTGGGCACATAAACTTTTGCTTTGAATATTTTATTAGTTGAAAAATCAATCGGGGCTGCAAATGTAAGATAAGCTCCTGCCCAAACTTGTCCGGTGCTCTTTACTATTTTGCCAACATTAGCACTCGTATTACCGACACTTTGAGGATTGGTTACTTTTGATCCTGTTCCTCCATCAAAATTTGTAAATGCATAACTAATAGTTGATGATTCAAAATCAATCGGTAGAACCGGACTTGATTGAGCAAAGATCAAATTAGGAAATAACAGCATAACAAACACGATTAAACTCACGAGTGAGAGTATTCTATTTTTCATATTTTATTCTTTCATATATAAAGTAAGTTTTAAAAAAATTATGCAGGGATAACATCCCAATGTTTATAAAATTATAAGCACAAATCAAGCCAAATAAACCAATTCCATATTGGACTAATATTTTCAAAATTAGCTATACTAATTTATAAATACAAGTATAAATTATCAAATATATATTAGCCACTTATCTAATAAGATAATACATTAAAAATATTAATGTTTATCCTGAATAGTTTAAAAGACACTAAAAATCCATTGTTACTAATATATAGGAAATAAATATTTAAAACAACAATAGTCTTTTTTTATTTTTTATTCAGCTAACTATTTAATTGAATTCACTCAGAAAAGCCACATAATAGTTTATTGGCATCAATTTTGGCATATAAACAAAACATTTTTTCATAAAATATACATTTTTTGATTGGACTCATAATTTGAGTTATTTTCTAAATTAAAGTTTAGATGTATTTAAAACAAAAAAGGCTGTCAATAAATGACAGCCTAAAAAAATATAATCCCGGCAACTACCTACTCTCCCACACACCTGCGCATGCAGTACCATCGGCGTTTAGGAGCTTAACTTCTCTGTTCGAAATGGGAAGAGGTGTGACCTCCTAGCTATAGTCACCGGAAAAATTATACAAAATTAAAGAAAGATTAAAGATGGTCATAGAGAATGAAAAAAACCTTAGAAAAAAAATTAGTAAAGGCTCACGACTTATTAGTATCACTCGGCTGAATGCCTTACGGCAATTACACCTGTGACCTATCAACCTCGTCATCTCCGAGGAGTCTTGAGTGCCTTTAACAGCACAGGGATATCTCATCTTGAAGCGTGCTTCGCGCTTAGATGCTTTCAGCGCTTATCACAACCGCACATAGCTACCCAACGATACCACTGGCGTGATAATTGGTGCACTAGAGGTGCGTTCGTTTCGGTCCTCTCGTACTAAAAACGACCCTTCTCAAATATCCTGCGCCCACATAGGATAGGGACCGAACTGTCTCACGACGTTCTGAACCCAGCTCACGTACCGCTTTAATTGGCGAACAGCCAAACCCTTGGGACCTTCTTCAGCCCCAGGATGCGATGAGCCGACATCGAGGTGCCAAACCTTGCCGTCGATATGGACTCTTGGGCAAGATCAGCCTGTTATCCCCGGCGTACCTTTTATCCTTTGAGCGATGGCGCTTCCACTCGCAGCCATCGGATCACTAAGTCCTGCTTTCGCATCTGCTCGACTTGTCAGTCTCGCAGTTAAGCTCCCTTTTGCCTTTGCGCTCGCCGCATGATTACCAACCATGCTGAGGGAACCATTGAGAGCCTCCGTTACATTTTAGGAGGCGACCGCCCCAGTCAAACTACCCGCCTAACACTGTCCCTAGTCCGGATTCACGGACCGAGGTTAGAATCCAAATAAAACAAGGGTGGTATTTCACCGTTGACTCCACCAAAGCTAGCGCTCCGGCTTCACAGTCTCCCACCTATCCTACACATGCTTTACCCGAACCCAATATTAGGGTGCAGTAAAGGTGCACGGGGTCTTTCCGTCCATATGCGGGTAACCGGCGTCTTCACCGGTACCACAATTTCACCGAGCCCGTGGTTGGCCCGTTTGTACTTATAAACCCCGCCCCGCCAACAGTTTCAGTTGACTCACATGAAGTAAAGACCTGTGTGGGCGAGTCTACCTTGCTGCATTCGTACG
>CAISRK010000137.1 GCA_903887815.1 uncultured Bacteroidales bacterium
AAATTGACACTTGATACCCTGCATTAACTTTCAAAATCAAATAATCCTATTCAAAAAAAAGGAAGGGCAATATTGATTTTGCCAAAATGTAAATTCTGTAGGATCTGAAGTCCCATCCATGTAATTCACCCATTAATTTACTTTGGGCCCTGTGCTTGTTGCTAAATAAGTTATTTTTGCATAAAGTTAACTCTTTCCCTTTCCTCTATGGCAATTGACTCCATCATTTCACTCGAAAGCGTTTCGGTTTTTCAGCGCGATAATCTTATTTTATCGGATGTTACCCTTAATATTCACAAAAGCGAGTTTGTTTACCTTGTCGGGAAAACCGGGACGGGTAAAAGCAGCCTTATGAAGATTCTATACGCAGATTTGCCTTTGCTCGAGGGGAAGGCCGAAGTGGCCGGCTTCGATATTGCCAATCTGAAACAGAAAGACATCCCATTCCTGAGGCGTAAAATCGGTATCGTGTTCCAGGACTTCCAGCTGCTCAACGATCGTACAGTGAACGATAACCTGATATTTGTCATGAAAGCCACCGGCTGGAAAGATGAAGATGCCATGCGTCACCGAATGAACGAAGTGCTTGATAAAGTGGGGCTTATAACCAAAGGATTTAAAATGCCGCACCAGCTATCTGGAGGGGAGCAGCAGCGAGTTTCCATCGCCCGGGCATTGATAAACGACCCTGATTTGCTGCTTGCCGATGAGCCAACCGGAAACCTCGACCCCGAAACCTCCGATGGTATCATGCAATTGCTTTTCGAAATCCGCAAAACCGGCCGGGCTGTTTTTATGGCTACACACAATTATGCCCTTCTTCGCAAATATCCTTCGCGTATTATCAAATGTGAAAACGGAAAACTCATCGAGGTTGGCGAAGGAGCGATAGGAATAGGGGTGGAGTGAGGAATTCAATTTCGGATTTTGGATTTCGGAATTCGGATTCGAAAATTGGACAATGGAGAATATCTAAATAAGATATTTTGATTCAATACCGCCAGCACCGAGTAACCATTCAACCTATCAACCCATCAACCCATCAACCACAAACAACAACTACTCCCCAAAAACTTCCCTGATCAGTTTCCTGGCATTTGCTTCATCCGAAAAACGGCCTGATAGCAATTCGGTCCGCGCAATCAGTTGATTCTGATTAAATTCGGCGGCAAAAAGAAATTTAATCCTCGATTTCATTTCATTCGGATCCGAAGCAATTTCACAGAGACTATCGAGTCCCGTACCTGCAAGCATTTCTTGATTTACCAGCATCCAGCGTCCGTTGTAGAGGGTATTAAGCAGTTTCAGCTTTAGTCCGGTTGCCTGGAAAGTAACCAGTATATTAACCTGGGCATTCCTGATCAGATCTTCCATTTCAGCCTGTGGAGGATTCGGAATCAATTCCACATTTTTATACCCTGCGATCAGGTTTTTCAGCGATTCCGAGGGGTTTAGCCCGGCAATTTTCAGAGGTACGCTTAAATCACTGAATACTTCCTTAACAAGGTATTCGGCTGCCTGCGCATTTTCACCAACCGAAAGATTTCCATGATACAGAATATAACTACCCTTCCCGGGCTGGCTCTTTACTTCGCTGTTGCCATGAAAACTTGGAAGATAAATGACATCTTTCCCTGGGAACCGCCCGGCAAGGTATTCGCGGTCGGTTTGCGAAACAACCAGCATTTTGGTCGAATATTTCAACTGATCCTGGTATAACCTGAGTTTTGTGCTTTCGAGCAGGAAAAAAGCTTTCCGGCCGATATTTTTCTCGGAACGGAACAAATTGAAATAATAGTCGTGCTCGATGTTGCTCTCGCGGTAAATCAGTGTTCTTCCCTGTAACGATTTATGGTTGAGGCAATAACAACTGTGAAGTCCTTCGAAAAGTACAGGATAGTGGTCATCTGCCAGATTTTTAAGAAGTTCATCAGAACTTCGGCTTTTTACAATGTATGGGATCCATGAAAGCTGCGATGCAAAACCTGTTTTCCTGGGATAATATGTCACGGATTCGCAGTACAGGTTTAATTGATCCGACTGTGGCCTGTCGTATTGAAAACAGTGGAGGTGAATTTTAATCCCGGCCTTGTGCAGTGCTTTCAGTTTGTAAAATACATCGATAACACCGCCATAGTTAGCCGGATATGGAATACTGAACGATACAATATGTAGATGTTTTTCAGGCATAGGGCTGAAATATACCAGTCAGAGTTATTTTTTCGTTTTCCCAGTTGAGCCCGGCGGAAGCTTTAAGGGTATTTTCGCGGTAGGTTGCAAGGCGGTTTTCATCCTGCAGCATGGCGGAGATTTTAGCGGCAATATGTTTAGGGTCGTGATTTTCGATAAAATCACCGATCTGGTATTCCGAAATAATATTTTTCAGTTCTACCAGGGGCGTTGCCAGTACCGGAACTCCGGCATAAATATAGTCGAACAGTTTATTGGGGAGGCTGAACCTGTAGTTGATATTGGTGTCCTTATCGATGGTCAGACCTATATCGGCATTGGCAGTGTACCCGGCAAGATTTGCGGGTGTCTGGCGGGGCACAAATTTCACTTCATCGTTGAGTGAGAGTTTGCCTGCCATATCTTTTAACAAAGGTAGCACGTCGCCGCCGCCGACAATTAAAAGAATTGCATTATCAATATACTGCATGGCTTCGACAGCTTCTTCAGCTCCACGCTGAACATTAATTCCCGAACCCTGCAAAAGGATGATTTTTTTATCAGGCGGCAGGCCTAAGTCAGCCCGTGAAGGAATTACCGCGTTTTCCTGCCTTTTAGGTATGTTGCGTACAATTTTAAATGGAACGTGGTATTCTTTTTCGAACAGGTTTGCAATGCTTGCATTAACAGTAATACAGTTTTTAAGCTTTGGAACTATTCCTTTTTCGATCCATTTCCAAACCCGCTGCACTTTTGGCCTGTCAACAAGTTCGGGTGTTGCCGTGAAATATTCGTGGCTGTCGTAAACAATAGGGACACGTTTAAGTTTATGGACCAGGTAATTCGGCAGCAGTGTATCCAGGTCGTTACTCACCAGGAGGTCAGCAGGTCGGCCAAGCAGGAAAAAGAAAAGACGTATATTGTATTCGGCATAAAAAAACGGGCCTTTCTCCCATAGCAGGCGCATACGTATTGTTTCGTAAGCACGTTCCTGCAAAGCAGGGCTGTCGGTTTTCCGCCGGCCGACCATAACAACCTCAAAACCGAGCTCCACCAGCACATCAGCCGTTCGGGCAATGCGCTGGTCCGTCACAAGGTCGTTGATCACCGAAATAATGGCCCTTTTCTTCTTCATTTTTTTATTTGCAATGCGAAAGTAAAGTTTTCGTGTGAAAAACGAAGTATTAATAACTTTATTGGCCGGTAAACTTTAATTTTGCAGCCGCAGGCAGCTAAAAATGGCCTGTACCCAGTCCAGTCGCCTTTCCAATTGCCTATTTCACTCTGCCAGCCTATGTTTACCATAATTGAAAACGTTTCTTTGCGTGCTTACAATTCCTTCCATATGGATGTGAAATCAAGGTATTATGCCGAGGTTAAATCAACCGAAGATGTGCATGAAGCCATTGAAAGCGGGAAATTAGCAAAGTTTGGAGAAAACGGACACTTAATACTTGGCGGGGGCAGCAATATCCTTTTTACACGCGATTACGACGGGCTTGTTCTCCGTGTCAGCAATAAGGGGATCGAAAGTCATTTCGAGGAGCATGATACCGTATTTGTAACTGCTTCGGCCGGCGAAAACTGGCATGGTTTTGTTACCTGGTGTGTCGATCACGGATATGGCGGGCTCGAAAATCTTTCGCTCATCCCGGGTAACGTCGGGAGTTGCCCCATTCAGAATATAGGCGCTTATGGAGTCGAGGTGAAGGATTGCTTTCATTCGCTCGAGGCAATTGATCTGAAGACCGGTGAAGTCCGGGTTTTTTCAAAGGAAGAATGCCGGTTTGATTACCGCGATAGTATTTTCAAGCAGGAACTGAAGGGCAAATATATTATCTGGTCAGTGACTTTTAAGTTAAACCGGAATGCGCAGGTTCAAATCGAATATGGAGCAATAAAACAGGAACTCTCAGATCTTGAAATTGACTACCCGGGAATTTCGGATGTCAGCCAGGCTGTTATTAATATCCGGCATAGTAAACTTCCTGATCCTGAAAAGCTTGGAAATGCCGGAAGCTTTTTCAAAAACCCGGTTGTTGATTTAAAGTTTGCCGGGAAACTCAAAGAATCATTCCCGAACCTGGTTTCGTACCCGGCAAACGGAGATAAAGTGAAACTTGCTGCCGGCTGGCTTATTGAGCAGTGCGGATGGAAAGGGTTCCGCGACGGGTATGTGGGGGTTCACGAAAGTCAGGCCCTGATATTGGTCAATTACGGAAATGCGAAAGGCAGTGAATTGCTCACACTGGCGCATAAGATTCAAAACTCGGTTTATGACAGGTTCGGTGTTAAACTCGAGATGGAGGTTAATATAATATAAAAAGTCTGAATCGCGGATTGCCTGGATTATAAGATTACGCGGATTTTCTGATCGTATTATTTTGGGAATAAATGTATTATGGAAGGTGAACTTAAATACAAGGACATTACCGAAAAAATTATCGGGGCTGCTTTTGAAGTTCATAAGTTTCTGGGAAACGGCTTTCAAGAAGTTATTTACCAGCGGGCTCTTGCTTACGAACTGCAAAAAGCCGGACTGGAATTTGAAAGGGAAATTGAGCAGGAAATTTTTATAAGGAATTAAAAGAACCAATTGGAACAAGAAGAGCTGATTTTGTTGTTGAAAGGAAAGTATTTATTGAAATTAAAGCGCAAATTCAACTTGAAGATGTTCACCTGGCCCAGGCTCTCAATTATCTGAAAGCCTATAAATTAGAAGTTGGATTATTGATAAAATCCGGTTCTAAAAGCCTAACTTTTAAGAGATTGATATTTACATAATGATTCAAAACTGTGAAATCCCTGAATCGGCATAATCCGTGATTCAGACTCCATTTTCGCCGGCTTTCTCAACACAGTCCCATAATCTGCCTGCCGTATTTTCCCATGAAAATTTCTGACGTTGCTCGCGTCCGGCCAAAATAAGTTTTTCCCTGTAACCTGTATCGGTAGCAATTTTTGACATTGCATTTGCAATGGAATCGACTGAGAATGGGTCGGTTAGTATGGCAGCACTTCCTGCAACTTCGGGCATTGAGGTAACATTTGAAGTAATAACAGGCGTGTCGCAATAGAAAGCTTCGAGGATAGGGATGCCAAATCCTTCGAAATACGATACGTAAGTTAGCGCCAGTGCCGATGCCATCAGTGAAATGAGTTCCTCGTCCGAAACGCGTCCCGTAAAAATTACATCATCGCGATATTCCATAGCTTCGTAGGCGAGGCGGATTTCATCAGTCCACCACATGCGGGCACCGGCAAGCAGGAGTTTTATCCCACCGGGATTGGATTTCCTGAACTGGTCGAAGGCTCTGAAAAGGTTAACAAGGTTCTTTCGAGGATGCAATGTGCCGACAAAGAAAAAATATTCATTCCCACCCGCAAATTTCTGCCTAGTGTGCTCTTTTTCGGATACGGAAGAAGGTGTGAACATACTTCCGGCGCCATTGTATACCACATCAATTTTTGAAGGATCGATATGGTATGTTCCTGCAATGTCAGATTTTGAGTATTCCGACACTGTTGCCAGGCGTGCCGCTTTCCTTGCAAACCTCGGAAACATAACCGAATAATATTTCCGTACAGCAAAAGGAAGATCGCCGGGGAAATATTCGAAATTGAGGTCATGTATCACCCCGACTGATTTCACAGGGCTTACCAGCGAAAGAAAACCATCAGGAGAAAGAAACAGGTCCGGCTTCGAATTCAGAAAATGAAGCGGGAGCGAAGCCTCAAACCAGGCCAGGAATAAAAGCGGATGCCTTGCCATTGGTGGAACTACAACCGGCGTAATATTTGAATTGTAAATAAAACAAGGATCGGGCTTTCGGTCGAAGTAAAAGATGAACTGATGTTCAGGGTGATTTTTAGTGATAATACGCAGGGTTTCGTCGGCAAACCTGCCGATTCCATCAAGCCTTCCGGCCAGCAAAAGACGTGTATTTACTGCTATTTTCAAGATAAAGGATAAATTTTTTCTCCCCAGTATTATTTACGCAAACCTATGAAAATAATTGTACATCCGCCATAAATAATATCTGTTTTCCTGATTTGGAAGGTCATTAAAGTGTTAGTTCTTGTTATATTTTCAAATAGTCGTACTTTTGACGGCAAATGGCTGTTGAATGAAAACGATTGTTAAGTTTGTGCTTCAAAGGGTTCTGGGATTCAAAAATTACCTTTTTATTTTCGCCCTGTACATTGCGGCTACGCTTAAACACGACCGTAAAGAGGGCGATTTTCTGCATTTCCTTTCCATATTGCCTGCCAATTCAACAATCCTTGATATAGGTGCCAATATTGGTGTCATGACAGTTCATATAGCAAGGAAACTTCCTGATTCAGATGTTTTTTCGTTCGAACCGGTTCCTGTAAACCTCCTAACTTTGCGGAAACTGCTGAAGTTTTTCAAGCTCCGGAACGTTACAGTATTTGAAACTGCTCTAGGCAATTACAATGGTACTGCCGACATCATATTACCCGAGCGTAAAAAGGTGAAATTTCATGGTCTGAGTCATATCGAAGGGGTAGAAGGATCGGAAGGAGATACTGGTATAAAGTACAGTGTGCGTATGCAACGGCTCGATGACCTCAAAGAACTCAGGAATTTATCAAAACCTGTTTCCGGTATTAAGATTGATGTCGAAAATTACGAATACAATGTGCTTGAAGGGGCAAGGGAATTACTCAAGCGAAATAAGCCCGTTATTTACGCCGAATTATGGGAAAATAAAAACCGTGCCGATTGTTTAAATCTATTAACTGACATAGGATATACCGTTTTTGTGCTGGAAGAAGGAGTTTTAGTTAAATTTGAACCGGAGAAACACCACACACAAAATTTCTTTTTCCGCATGTTGCCTCAATTATAAGGCCTGAAAATGAAGCGTAAATTTATAACTAATCTGGGGTTCCTGCTTTTTCTTAACCTTTTGGTTAAACCATTCTGGATTTTCGGCATCGACCGGACGATTCAGAACATGGCTGCCCCTGGCGAGTATGGCTTTTATTTTACGGTTCTCAATTTTACCTTTCTGTTCAATATATTGCTTGATTTTGGGATCACGAATTTCAACAACAAGAATATTGCCCAGAATAATCACCTGTTAAACAAGCATTTCTCGGGAATTACAATGCTGCGATTTTTGTTGGCAGCGGTTTACTTTGTTGTGATTTTCACGGTAGCCCTTATTATCGGTTATGATCCGAGGCATTTGTATTTCCTTGCTTTCCTGGGCTTTAACCAGTTTCTGGTTTCGTTTATACTTTACCTGCGATCGAATATTTCGGGCTTGCTGCTTTTCAGGATCGACAGCGTTATTTCGGTACTCGACCGTTTGCTGATGATATTATTCTGCAGCGTACTGTTGTGGGGCCATGTTTTTTCAGGGACATTCCATATTGTTTGGTTTGTATATGCCCAAACCCTTGCATATATAGTAACAGCTCTCGTTGCCCTGATTATTGTAATAAAGAAAGCGGCATTCAAGCGATTGCATTGGGATACTGCCTTTTTTATAACCATTATCAAACAAAGCTTTCCGTTTGCTTTGCTTGTACTGTTAATGTCGTTTTACAACCGTATCGACTCGGTTATGCTCGAACGTATGCTTCCTAAGGGTGTTGGAACAACACAGGTTGATATTTATGCAAAAGCCTATCGGCTTCTCGATGCAGTAAACATGATCGCTTACCTGTTTTCGGTCCTCCTGATCCCGATTTTTGCACGGCTTATTAAGGATAAATCGCCTGTTGAAGGCATGGTACGGTTATCGTTTACGATTATTTTCACCATTTCGGTAATTGTAGCAACGGGGACCTCATTTTTCAGCGATCCGATTATGACAATGCTTTATACCGGGCAGGTGCAGGAAGCACAGAAAGTATTCGTATACCTGATTATAGGGTTTATTCCAATTTCAACTACCTATATTTTCGGTACCTTGTTAACAGCGAACGGAAGTCTGAAGGCTCTTAATATTATGGCTCTCACAGGCATGGTGCTGAATATAAGCCTGAACTACCTGCTTATTCCGCATTTTCTTGCCGTTGGATCGGCATATGCAAGCCTCGCTACCCAGTTTGTTACCGCCATCATACAGGTAGTTATCGCGCAACGGTTATTCAGGTTCAAAAAGGATATAAATTATATGTTTATCCTAATAATGTTTGCACTGGGGGTTCTGCTTATAAACATTGTATTCAGCAACCTGCCGATCGACTGGCGGATTGCATTTGTTATTGCAGGGTCTGCCTCAGTATTATGGGCAATGGTATTAAAACTTATCAGCATTCCCGGCCTTATACGTTTACTTAAAAACGGTTAGAACAGCCTTTTTAGCCTTATTCTCTTCCAACAAAGTATTCCTGATTAGCTGGGTATACAATCAAGTGTCGAAACTCCCGGTTTATCTTCCATTTCGATTTATAAAATCACAATGCAGGATCTGATGTTGCAGCGCGAAAAGCTTTCTTTCCGGTGAAATTGTTTTTTGTTGTATATTGGCCGGTTAATTGCAATTCAGGCAGATTTCTCTACCTTTGCAGCTGATACTTACAAGAATAATTCTATGTTAAATAACTCAACGAACAGTTCGGCTGATTCATTCAGAGTTGCATTTTTTCTTTACAAGTGGCGTAAAACGCTTACTATTCTTGGGCTATCCGCTGCCATCCTTTCTGCATTTTTTTCGTCCCCGATCTTTATAACGCCTCTCTTCAAATCAACAGTTATCATGTACCCGGCATCGAGCAATTCGGTGTCCAAGTCGTTGCTTAACGAAAATGCAGTTGCCGACCAGGACATTTTACAATTTGGCGAAGATGCTCAGACTGAGCAAATGCTCCAGATCCTTAATTCGAGCCGGATACGCGACAAAGTGATTTCACGGTTTAACCTTGCACTCCATTACGGGATTGAGCCGGATGCGAAATACCACCAGACACGACTCTATAACAGGTTCAGTTCGAATATCACATTTAAAAGGACTGAGTTCATGGCTGTTAAAGTTACAGTGCTGGATAAGGATCCCCAGATGGCAGCAGATATCGCCAACGAAATTGCAGCATTGCTCGATACCGTTAAGAATGATATGCAGAAGGAAAGAGCCATGCAGGGATTTAAAATTGTTGAAACTGAATACCTTACATTAAAAAATGAGGTTGCTCAAATGGAGGATTCGCTCAGTCAGCTTATGAAACTGGGTATAAACGATTATGAAACACAGGCGGAGATGCTCAACCAGCAATTGGCGCTTGAAATTGCCAAAGGCAATACAAAGGGAGAACGGGCACTGGAAGCTAAATTTAAGATTCTTTCCCAATACGGAAGTGCATACATGTCGATACGTGATGCCTTGGAACTTGAAAAAGAACAGTTAAGCTACATTAAAGCCAGGTACGAGGAAGCAAGGATTGATGCCTTTGAAGATATACCACAGAAATTTGTAGTTGAAAATGCCTATAAAGCTGAACGCAAAGCGTATCCGGTA
>CAISRK010000138.1 GCA_903887815.1 uncultured Bacteroidales bacterium
AACCAAGACCTACCAACTTCGGGTTGTAGTTACGAATAGCATCACACATAATATCAAAGTGAAGCTTTTCCCTAAAAGTAATTACATTTCAGGGGGTAATTATTATTCTTCCGATATTATTCCTACGGAACTTAAAAATACCGAATTTGATCTTCAAACCAGTTATGAAACAGGGCTTTATACTACGACTGATTTGACAATTAAACCTTATGATTTAGTTACTAAGGTTTTTGACAGCATAATTGTGATTTCAATTAACGGAGGGAAACCTGAAATTAAATTCACTCCTCAAAATGTTATCGGAAGTACGAATAATATATTTAGGAATAATTCGGCATGGCATCTGGAGAAACGCAACAATATTGATAATCTGATTTACAGTTTGAAGAATGGTTACATTGAATCTAACGATTATATCTTTGAGATTATTAATAATTAGTTTCAAAAACAGAAAACGTTAAACGCCTTGCTAGTCCCTGGCTGGCTGGCATTCAGTAAGGATTACTCCAAGTGCAGAATATAATCCATCTTACATCTAAAACCCGAAATCAAACTCTACAATTTACATATAGCTATAAACCCAAAGAGGGAACCGAAGTTAATTCAGTTCCCTCTTCACGTATTACGGTATAGGGTTCAAAATAGTCTTACCGGGGTCTTTCACTTCCTGAATTCGAACCTGAATTCCGGGTACCGCCCGGCGATCTGGCTGGTGCAGGATTGGATGCAGGTCGTGTATTAGCTGGTTTTGCCGATGGAGCCGGATTCGAAGGGCGGACCGAAGGCTTACTGGCTGGCCTGGCGGAAGGAGTGCTGTGTGAACTTCTATCGGTCGGTTGCCCTATTGCAGGTTTTGCAGGAATAGTATTAGTTGCAGGCCGGGTTGTTGCGGGTTTTGCAGCCGGCCTTGTTGAAGGCTGGTTTACACCAGGTCTCGTGGAAGGTGTGGTAGCTGCTGGCCGGGTTGAGGGCTTGCTCTCACCAGGACGGGTTGAAGGATTTGTAGTTGCAGGCCTGGTAACGGGTTTAGTAGCCGGGCGGTTTATTTCCGTATTTGATCCCTGTCGGGTAGTCGGGCGGGTAACATTATTGTTTGTTCCCGGTCTGGCAGCCGGACGATACCCGTCAGGATATCTCTTATTGAAATCAGCCGATCCCTGACTGCGTGTTTCCGGGTGGGAATAGGTGTATTTATACATCCCACTCTGCCTGTGCTGGTTTACAGTATTGGAATATGCACGGTGGCCGTGGTAATAATTATCATTATAATGCGGGTAGCGGTTGTGATGACTGTGACGATAATACCCGTAGTAGTGACTGTAGTAATGCGAATGATACCCGTAATAATAATCCCAGTAGTAAGGTCTCCAGGGACTCCAGTAGGATGGATAGTAACCCCAGTACCAGGGCGAATGCCATATCGTGTATGTTGGAACATAGATGTAAGTTACAACCGGCCAGCTTGCCACCTCTACATAAGTAGTTTTGGTAACAACTACTTGCTCCTTCTGAACTTTTTTGTCGTTTCCGGTATAACCCGGGTTTGGTGTTGTAACTGAAGCTTCATCTGCATAATTAGGTTCTATGATGTAATCTTTGCCATATAATTCTTCATCACCGATTAACTGTACCTGGACTTCCCCTTTTTTGTCCTTCTGTACAGTAAAAACCGCAACATCCTGGTTTTCCTTTTCGTTAATGGCTACCTGTAAAACAATAGTATGTGTATCACCATCCACATTATCAATTACACGGATATAATCAATCCGGTCATCGTTGTTCAGGTCGAGGTTGTTGATTTTTGAATCTTCGGCATTCAGGTTTTTCTCAAACCCTTCGAGCGTTTCCGATTCCCTGAAAAGATCCATTACGGCATACAGATTCAGGTTATCGCCGGGGAGATTTAGTTTTTCTTCTGTATTATCCTGGGCGGATACAGCGAATCCGAAACAAGTGAGAAGAAAAATGCAAATGATCGGTTTCAGGGTTTTCATGATCGTATGTTTTATAAAAGCAGTATTAAATTACATTCTGTTTAAAGTTGAAATTTACAAAAATCGTACCAATATTTTTTTACAGGAAAAATTAATATAGATGAACTCCGCATAAACAGATATTGCTACTTTCTTTTGGTTCAATCTTCCATGTTATCCGGAATTTATTCATTCCAATATGGTAATGAGTCTGCATAGCAAAGTTGCAACTTACGAAAGGTAATTGCTGAAAGCCTTAGGATTATTGATACTTCAGTGTGATAAGCAGGTTTTGAATCTGTTATCACAAAGTTTATGACCCTGGTTTGTCACAAACGTCAGGAGATGCTAGCGGGAGTATCGTATAGGTATAGTTTCGCTTACTTAACCAGCTTCAGGTTCTTTTCGTACAATATCCTTACCGAATCGAAGCTTGTCCTGTACCTGGCATCAACCGGTAAGGCAGGGGGTGATTCAACTTTTAGCGGGTCAATTGCAACATTGTTTTTATAGACCCTGAAATCGAGATGTGCACCGGTTGAAAGACCTGTACTGCCTACATAACCTATTACCTGCCCCTGGCTTACGGCTGCTCCCGGCCTTATTCCCGGTGCAAATCCTGCAAGATGCATATACGAGGTAGTATACCCGTTGTTGTGCCGTATCGTAATCATACGCCCTGCACCCCCGGCATAAGCAGCCTTTAATACTGTACCATTCCCGATTGTATGTACCGGAGTGCCCTTAGGCGCTGCATAATCCACTCCATGGTGCGGGCGACGGATGCGCAGTATAGGATGCATGCGGCTGTTCGAAAACTTTGAAGTTATACGCGAAAATTTCAGTGGTGCTTTCAGGAATTCCTTCCGCAGGTTCTGTCCATTCTGATCGAAATAATCGGTAATATTATCCTGTTCGAACCTATGGGCATAGTATTCTTTCCCATTATGTACAAAGAGTGCCGAATGGATTTCGCCTATGCTGATCTGTTTGCCATCCACAGAAAGCTCTTCGTATATTGCTTTAAACGAATCCCCTTTCTGGATGGCATAGAAATCGATCGACCACTGGTAAATATTGGCCAGTGCAACTGCCATATCGGGATCGGCACCTGCTTCCTGCATGGTAGTCCACAACGATGAATTAATAACCCCTGAAACCGACCTGAGCCTGCGCACCACCTTCTTTGCATCCCTGTATACTTTGAGCGAATCGCGGAAGTCAAAAACGACATAACTGGTATCGTTGATCGAATAAATAAAGTACTGCAGCTTATTTGCAGTACTGTTTTTCATCATAGCGGTATAACTGTTGCCGCTGCGGAGTTTCCTGATATCAAAAATACCTTCACTGTAAACAGGCAGTTTATCAATAATTTTCTGTTCCACGCCGAAACGCGTAAAGATTCCACCCAGGTTTTCACCCGTTTTCACTTCGTTCCTGTCAATTTTAAACGAATCGGTAACAATTCCATATTCAATGGTTTGCGCGGTTTTAAGCGGATGAACAATGGGATCAAAAATAAAATCCTTAAAAGCTACAAAAGCTGCAAGCAATGCAATTAAAAATACTATTATTCCTATAATCAGACGGAGTTTCTTTTTATTTATCTGCATGAATGGGGTGTTCAGGTTGGGTGGTGGGTAAAGGGGGCGAGGGGCGAGGGGCGAAAGAGTACATTTTGATCTTTACAACTATGGCAATACAAATTGTCGAATCACCAAATTGCCGAATTGTCACATAGCCGAATTGCCAAATTTATGTCGAACCCGAAGTTCAGGGGAAATCAGGACCTAACTCCTGTGGGCATCAGCAAAATCGCGGCCTGCCTGCAGTGCATCGAGGTTTAGTTTTACAGTTTCCTCTCCTTTTCGGGCAAAGGTCCGCCGGATTGATTCCTGCAGCTCCTCGTATGCAATTTCAAGAAAAGGTGATGCAGCCCCGAGAATAACCATATTGGCCGAACGGGTCGAACCCAGGTTTTTTGCTATTTCATCGGCATCGAGGGCTATATGGTTATCGAAATGTTCGATTTCGGCCATTAAATCCTCCATTTTCGGATAATTCGGTATGTTTATGAAGGGTTTTGTATTGGTGATAAGCCATCCATCGGGCGAAAGCAGAGGAAGGTAGCGAAGCGACTCCATGGGTTCCACCGAAATGATAAGGTCGGCTTGTCCAAAAGGGATGAGGTCGGAAGCTATTTCATGATCGGCAATTCGCAGGTTCGACGAAACATCGCCGCCGCGCTGGCTCATACCATGCACTTCAGCCTGTTTTAAGTGCAGGCCTGTGTTCAACGCTGCCATACCAATGGTTGTGGCAATTGACAGTATGCCCTGCCCTCCTACTCCTGCTAATATGATGTCTCTTTTCATACAATTTGATTTCTTAAAGTACTATTTACTATGCATTTTAACTAAAGGGCCAGGTACCGCACGTAGTATGCAATAACAGGAAACAACTAACCTGGTACCAGAAGCCGGAAACTTCTTAGCTCACTTCATTTACTGCTTCTGCTTTCTTATGCTCCTTGTGATGGCGTATTGCAGTTTGTATGCACTCACGGCGCGGAATAATTACAGATACGCCTTCGTATTCAAGTTCCTGCTTCAGGATGGCAAGATTTTCTTCATGGTGTTTTGGCGAAGGGTTAAGCACAAAAATGTGATCCTTGTGAACCCCAACTCCCAGGCAGATATCTTCGATACGGCCAAAAGCCGACGAATCCTGCCCGCCTGTCATTGCGGTAGTTTCGTTATCGAGGATCATGATCGTAACCTTGTTTTTGTCCTTAACACAATCAATCAGCCCTGTAATGCCGCTATGCGTAAATGTACTGTCGCCGATTACTGCAACCGCAGGTTGCAGGCCTGCATCGGCTGCACCTTTAGCCATGGTTATGGAGGCCCCCATATCGACACAGGTATTAATTGCGTCGAAAGGCTCGAGTGCACCCAGGGTATAGCATCCTATATCCGAAAACACCCTGCCTTTGCTCCATTTTTCGAGTGCTTCGTTAAGAGCATTATAGGAATAAATATGAGGACAGCCCTTACAAAGTGATGGCGGCCTGCCCACAACTATTGAAGGAATATCTTTACCCCGGGTATCGGTTTTACCAAGTGAAACTGCAACTATATTGGGATTGAGTTCCCCGTCGCGCGGGATGGTGCCGTCGAGTCGGCCATGAATCATTTTACCGTTATCCATAAAACCTCTTATGGCTTCTTCAACAACAGGGTATCCTTCTTCGAGTATTAAAAGCGAATCGCAGCTATTATAAATTTGGGCAACCATGTCATGCGGCAACGGATACTGTGATATTTTAAGCACAGGGAAAGGGATCAGGCGGTCGGGGTAGTTTTCGAGCAGGTAATTATAGGCAATACCTGTTGTAATAATCCCCATGCTTTTATCCTTGCCGTCAGTAAACACATTAAATCCTGACTCGGTTGCATACGTTTCAAAGTCACGCTGTTTTGCCACTAGCTGCTTGTATTGTCTCCGTGCATTTGCCGGCAGCAAAATAAACTGCCTGTGATTAGCAGGTAAATGAATTTCATTTTGTACATGTAAAGGCTTGCGAACCACCCCTGCACGTGAATGTGCAAGCCGTGTGGTAATCCGCATCAGAACCGGGATTCCGAGTTGTTCCGACATATCAAAACCATAATGAACCATATCGTAGGCATCCTGCTGGTTGGTTGGCTCAAGTATCGGGATCATGGCAAATTTGCCATATACGCGTGAGTCCTGTTCGTTTTGCGACGAATGCATCGATGGATCATCGGCCGAAACAATAATCAGCCCGCCGTTGGCTCCCGTGATAGCCGAATTGATAAAAGCATCAGCTGCAACATTGAGTCCCACATGTTTCATACAAACCATGGTACGTTTACCCGCATACGACATACCGAGCGCTGATTCCATAGCTGTTTTTTCGTTGGTCGACCAACCGGCTCTCACCTTGCCCGATTTGGCTTCCTTCGATTGCATTACATATTCGGTAATTTCGGTCGAAGGAGTTCCCGGGTAAGCGTAAATTCCTGACATACCGGCATCTATACCGGCCTGGGCTATTGCTTCATCGCCCAGCAACATCATTTTCTGATCCATATTGTGATTATTTTAACAGCTGATTTTACTGCACAAACCTACATGAATTGAACCTGATTAACAAGTACTTTTTTGAAATATTAGTTTGTTTTAAAAAGAATTTAGCAAGCCTCATTAAAGTATAATGATTGACTTTTCGAACACACTTACGTCCCGCTTGTTTTATACCTTTACACACTGAATAAACATCCTGTTTTGAACTATCTGGCACACCTTTTCCTGGCTGGCGACCATCCTGAAACCATAGTAGGCAATTTTATTGCCGATCATGTTAAGGGAAGCGATATTATGAAATTTCCTGAGCATGTCAGGAAAGGAATTGGGATGCACAGGGCCATCGATACATTTACCGACAATCACCCGGTTGTAAGAAGAAGTATACTTAGGCTGAGGGACGATTTCAGGAAATACGCCGGTGTGATCGTCGATATGTATTACGATCATTATCTTTCGGCGCAC
>CAISRK010000139.1 GCA_903887815.1 uncultured Bacteroidales bacterium
CTTTGCTGTTTTTCCTTATAATCGAACCTCACTATAAATTCGCCTGGTATAAATTCCCTTGAAATGTTTAATATTACAGTTTCCCCAACTTTGACACCTTGCTTTTCAGCTATAGACTTAAACTGTTTCCCGCCCGACAGGGGCATAATACTTATGTTGCTTTCGTAAACGTTACGCAGGTGTATCGTAACATTGATATTATTGTTATTTGAATAAAGTTCCAGAGGTAGTGAGATGCAAAATATAGGTATAACTAAAAACCAATAACTGAGTTCCCATGAGTGTTTTTTCATAGTTGTTAATTCTCTTACAAAAATAAAATTAGTTATTTTTTAATGAATAGCTGTTGATTTTATATGTGGCATTTCACAAAACCCGATCGTGTTTAAATTTAATAAACTTTTAGGGTTGTTCAAGCCGGGAAGTTTAACCTAGCATTTGAAATTTAACGGTGATAAACATAAAAATGTCTAGAAAACTAACTGTACACAATATTCCCTTTTGTGCACTGCATTCAAAAGCGGGCGAGTGGTTAAGCCTCCAAGCCGGAAATATGATTATCAGTCTTTAATGCAACGTAAGTTGTGCCCATCGGCCTTTCCGGTTTGGGTGACATGGCATATTGATGATACAAAAGCCAGAGTGTAACCTTCGCTTGTGATCATCTGCGAGCTGCTCCAGTAAATGCCATATTCGCCCCGGTTGTAAAGCAGTCCACCTACTCCGTATATGTATCCGGCAGCATGGAGCTTTAAAGCAGAGTTCCAAGGGCCATCCCAGCCAGCCCAACCACCTGTGGCATCCACGTTGGTCCATTCGGTAGAGGTAGGTAAACGCCAACCACTGCCAAGTTCCAGGATACAAGGATCGTTGGCAGGCTGCCAATCTATATTTTCATCTATTAATGTTACCCAGGTCGTATTGGGTACCCGGGTTGTACCATCGTGTTTGTACCCCTGCTTTTGGTTAAACTGCCAATACCAGCCGGCAGAAGCTTCGGTGGCATCGTCAACAGCAGTTGCCTGATGGTCAGCACCCAGATTACTGGTAATCCAGCATTTTGAAGTTTCGCCGGGGATATTTGTTACCGTGCTATAAGTAACTGTTTTAGTCACTGGGGCAACCCCTCCTGCCACATGGTTAATTGTTATCGATGTCCCGCAGGTAAAGCCTGCCGGCAGGGTAGAGAAACTAAGTTCGTTACCATACGCTGTGCCCAAATTACTAGTTGCATAAGCTCTTATATAATATAGAGTATTTGGGGTAAGCGCGTTCATGCTACTGATAAATGTTCCTGTTCCTTCCCCGTCCGTTGTATGGGTACCTGTAATTGTAGGGGTAGGTGCAGTGCCCCAGCATACACCTCTCGCTGTTACGGATGCTCCTCCATCAGCGGTTACATTCCCCCCACTTATTGCAGTGGTTTGTGTAATATTTGTTACGGAAACCGTAGTCACAGTGGGCAATGTCAGGGTGCTAAAGGTCAATTCATTTCCATATGATGTCCCCAGGCTATTTGTTGCATAAGCCCTTATGCAATATGGGGTATTAGGGATAAGCCCATTGAGGTAACTTATAAATGCTCCTGTTCCTGAACCGTCGACAGTGTAATTACCTGCCATAGTTGGGTTAGGAGTAGTTCCCCAGCATACTCCTCTAGCTGAAACAGTGGCACCGCCATCCGAAACAACGTTGCCTCCGCCAGTGGCAGTTGTTAGAGCAATATTGCTGACTGTAGCCGTGGTTACTAAAGGAATTGTGGGATTTTGGGCTGAAGTAAACAATACCTGGTTGCCGTAAGCAGTTCCGGAGCTGTTTGAAGCATAGGCTCTCACATAATAAGGGGTATTAGGAGTAAGCCCGGTTAAATAACTGATAAAGGAACCTGTACCGCCTCCGTTTGTTGTGTGATTTCCTGTGACGGTTGGATTCGTGGCGGTCCCCCAGCAAACACCTCTTACCGTTACCGGGGCTCCGCCATCGGCAGTAACATTTCCACCGCTGGTAGAAGTGGTTTGTGTTATATCCGTGACAGCAGTTGTTGTAACCAATGGCGGATTTATTGTTTCCATATTAAAGTAATATGTAGAGTTACCTGTTGGGTTATCAGTAATTGTTTTGTTAAGATAACCACTGGCATAAGCACTATAGGTTAATTGGTTGCCAAGAAAGAAATGGAAACCGGAATTTTCCAGATTCTTTAAAGTCTTATTTTCGAAATATGGTATTTGCCCGGTATAATGGATTGCAGAAGTTGATTCCTTCAGCCCGGTGCCAATTATTTTAATTGATTTATTATGCTTCTCATCAAAAACTGATAGAATTAAAACTTTATTACCAGAGGAAGTAATTCTGAATGAATGGTATCCTTTATCGTATACATCATGATATTCAGCAATTTTTCGCCCTATTCCGTCGAAAAGAACAAGGTTCAAAGTGCCGCCATACTCCCTGTATATGCTTACATCAGTATAGATTGGGAAAGGATTGGGAACGTTTTGACTCAAAAAGAATTCTCCTGGACTTTTATGATAAAGTTCATTGCCGACATATAATACCGGAACAGTCAGGGAAGTGACAGGCTGGTAGAGAGAAGTATCGCAGAAAAGAGATGTGTTGTTAATAAAAATGCTATCCAGACTCAGTAAATTCAGGGTTACTGCATCTCTTCCCACAAATGTAAGAGATATTGTACTTTGGCCAAGAATGCTGAATGAACAGCACAAGAATGATAAAAAGAGAGAGACCTTTTTCATAAAAAATGTTTTAAATGGGCTTCTTTTTAAATTTCGTATTAAAATTAATACTTTATATGTAATGTAAAGATATGTAAAAAACAAGAATTTTATATCGATTTCCCATTTATTTACTTTAATCTCTTTGGGTTAATTCACTACCCATTTGGCCATATTAAGAATTTTGTATTTTCATAGCAGAATAATACTGAAAAACAAACACTTACACATTCTGCCGTGTAGGTTTTTTTTATTTCTGCCAGATTTCTGCCAGTTTTTGATAAAATTTCATTGGTTCCGGACTTCTTTCACCTGACAGGATGGGGAAATATTTAGGGTTTATTTCGTGAGCTAAAGACCAAACCCATCACTTCGTTTAATTTTAAATGATTATTCCTTTTCAATAAAAGAACCTGTCTTTTTTGGATATGGACACATGTTTCAAGGAAATTTTGGCTACTGAAATTTATATTGGGATAATAGATTTGCGATTCGGAAGTGTTGATCAGGCAACGGGTAATTCATTTACGCAGCTTGAGTATGACGCTGCATATAATGCTGGCAAACAAATCCTGATATATGTAATTGACGATTATAGTGGAGCAGTTTCACTCCAATTTATTGACTTTGTTAACCATGTCAAGCTGGAAGGATTCGTTAAAGTGCTACGTGAAAGGCATACCGCTGATAAATTTTTAAAAGCTACTGATTTGCATGGCAAACTAAAGGTAGCTATCATTCCCCTATTGCATGACGAATCAATAGAGAGATTTAGGCCAGAGAGCATTAACTGTAAAATCACCCGGCTGGAGGGCTCTAAAATAAGATGAATGATATTTGTTGGGTTTGCATTGGGGAAACCATATGACATATACATAGGTGTTTCCTCCGATTTTTATATTCCCGTCACTGTGAATTAAGGGACCTTAGTGAAAAGGAGGACGAACCGGCATGGAAATGATATGTATGACAGAGATTTTTATTATGAGGATAGCTATGGATAAGTTGTAACGCATGGAGTGCTATCAAGAGGTTTCAACTAATCACCCGATGCTGCAGGTCAGATAATTACCAAGCTGCTTTTTTTTAACACACCGATTGGAACAATTCTTAAAATCTTCCCGGATATAGAACTTACATAAATTAGAGACAAAGAGGTAATGAGATCGGGGATAAAAATGACATTAACAGAATGACAACTTGAGACTTAGATTCAGCCCCTTATTCAGCCCCGTATATAAAAAAGTGCCCATAAGCATTTAGCTTACAGGGATTAACGTTCATTAGTAGTAGACTACCCTGATGAAATATCTAACGTTTCTATACTAATCGATGTTATTAAAGTTGTTTATTTTATTGAAAGAATGGGTGTTTTAGGATAATTCAATTTACTGATTTAGGTATCTATTATTTGATTGGAATCATGAATGGTTCAAATCGACAGCTAAAAATTCATTTTTAAGAAAGATGAAATTTCAAGATAGGATTTGATTTATGGTTTAACTCTAAATCACACAAAAATGTAAAAAAAGCAGAAAACTACTGGGTCTTCTTCCGACATATTCATTCAGTAAATTATGTACAGATTCTATACCCGTAAGGGTACAATGGCCATATACGACATCGGTTTTATACCCCATCGGGTGCAATAGAGCAATTATTATAAATATTTATACCCGTAAGGGTGTATTTATATGAAATTGTATTATATTTGTACCCGAAAGGGTATATATTATGACTTTAAGTGAATTTGTAAAAGAAAAAAGGCGACTAGCCAACCTTACTCAGCCAGAATTGTCAGAAAAAGCCGGTGTAGGTCTTCGCTTTATCCGTGAACTCGAACAGGGTAAAGAAACTCTGCGTTTGGATAAGGTCAATCAAGTGCTGCAACTTTTTGGCTATGAAGTGGGCGCTTTACCATTAACCCGAAATACTCCGGCGGATGAGAAAAGCTGAAATAAAAGTAAACGATAAATCTGCAGGTTGGCTCACTCAGGACGAAAACGGGTATCATTTTCAATATCAGAAGGTTTTCATGGAATCCTCTGTTGCCGGGCCGGTCAGCGTTACTCTGCCATTTCAGGATAAGCCTTTTGACAGTAATGTGTTGTTTCCATTCTTCGATGGTCTTATTCCTGAAGGATGGCTGCTTGATATCGCCGAAAAAAACTGGAAATTAAACCCGCGCGATCGTATGGGACTGTTATTGGTCTGTTGTAAAGATTGTATCGGGGCCGTAAGTGTTCACAGTGTAATTGGGGAGGACAGTTTATGAAGAGATGTTTATATTGCTACGGATTTTTAGAAAATCACGAAGCAGATTTCCATTCGGCCTGCAGTAAAAAGATATTTGGTCAGGTAACTCCACCTTTAGTCAATTATCTTGAATCCCAAATGGAAGAGCTTGCCCTACAAGTAGTTCGTAGCCAAATTGCAGTCACTGGTGTACAACCCAAAATATCACTGGGTTTATCACCAGGTACGGGAAAGAATGAACCAAAACGCTTTACAATTGTAGGTCTGTGGGGCGGTTATATTCTAAAACCACCAACACTACATTATAAACAATTGCCTGAAGTTGAAGATCTCACTATGCACCTGGCTGATATTGCAAAAATAAGGGTAGTGCCGCATACATTGATACGCCTTCAGTCAGGCAACTTAGCGTATTTAACAAAAAGAATTGACCGTGATAAAAAGAATAAACTGCACATGGAAGACATGTGCCAGATAACAGAACGTTTAACTGAAGATAAGTACCATGGTTCATACGAACAAGTTGCAAAGGCTATATTGAAGCACTCTGTCAACCCCGGATTGGATGTAATTAATTTCTTTGAACAGGTATTATTTTCTTTTCTAACCGGCAATGCCGATATGCATCTGAAGAATTTCTCCCTGATCCGTCAGCCGGGAATTGGCAATATACTATCTCCGGCTTATGATATGGTGGCCACAGCACTTGTAAATCCTGCCGATGATGAAGATATGGCACTAACATTAAATGGTAGAAAGAAAAAAATAAACCGTAAAGATTTCAGTATTGCTTTCACGTCCTTGAACCTTGAAGTGAAGCAACAGGAAAACATCTTTAAAAAAATGGAGAAAGCCAAAGACAAATGGATGGAGTTCATAGAAATCAGTTTTTTAAGCGCTGACTATAAATCCTCATTTATAAATCTCATTTCAGATCGATTTTCAAGGCTTAGGGATTGAGTTTTTAGGAGGTGAGGTCGTACGAAAGCAGGATTATTGGCGTGATCCTGAAAGGGGGGCTTAACAACGAAACTCTGGTCTCACTTCGTGAGCCCGGTTTTCTTTTTCCTCTGCCACTTCGCAAACAAGTTTGCGGGGCTCCGGAAAAAGGAAAACCCTTGAAGTACAGCTTCAAGGGTTCCTTAGTAGCGGGGGCAGGATTGCTATCGTGATCCTGAAAAGGGGGGCTTAACAACGAAGCCTCAGTCTCACTTCGTTCGCCTGTGTCTTTTATTTTCTCTTTGTAGCTTTGCAAACGCGTTTGCAACTCCTCTGAAAAAATAAAAGCCCTGATGCTGCGCATCAAGGCTTCGTAATAGCGGGGACAGGATTACTTGCGTGATCCTGAAAGGGGAGGGCTTTACTACGGAACCCGGCTCACTTCGCTCGCCGGCTGTTTTTCTTTTCCCTTTGTCGCCTTGCAAACAAGTTTGTGGCTCCGCCGGAAAAAGAAAAACCCTTGAAGCTGGGCTTCAAGGGTTCCGTAGTAGCGGGGACAGGATTCGAACCTATGACCTTTGGGTTATGAGCCCAACGAGCTACCTCTGCTCCACCCCGCAATATATTTTTGTAAACAATGAACGTTTCTAATTGGGAGTGCAAAATTATATTTTGTTTCTTTGTAATCCTAATTTTTCGTCAAATAAATATTTTATGGCTCATAAATCCGGCTTTGTCAATATAATCGGGCATCCCAACGTTGGGAAGTCCACTTTAATGAATATGCTGATGGGCGAAAAACTCTCCATCATCACCCCAAAAGCTCAAACAACCCGCCACCGCATCCTTGGAATCGTGAATGGCGACGATTACCAGATTGTATATTCCGACACTCCCGGCATTGTCCGCCCGCACTACAAGCTGCACGAATCGATGATGAAATTTGTATATACTGCTCTCCAGGATGCCGATGTATTTATTTATATGACCGAAGTGGGCGAAAACAGTTTCGACGAAGAAGTAATCGGTAAAATAAAAGCCTCGGGCAAACCCTTGCTTTTCCTGATAAATAAGGTAGATACAATCAGCCCGGCAGAGGTGGAAGCAAAGCTGAAGTTCTGGCGCGAAAAGTTTGTTGATGCCGTTATCCTGCCTGTTTCAGCTAAGCTGAATTACAATACCGATAAGATTACCGCTGAAGTTTTGCGCCTGCTGCCCGAAAACGACCCCTATTTCCCAAAGGACGACGAACTCAGCGACCGGCCGCTGCGGTTTTTTATCTCGGAAATGATACGGGAGAAGATTTTTATGCTCTACCAGCAGGAAATTCCCTATTCGGCCGAAGTGGTGGTGGATTCGTACAAGGAAAAACCAGGCATAGTGGTAATCAGCGCTACAATTTTTGTGGAGCGCGATACACAGAAAGCCATTATTCTCGGCCACAAAGGCGATTCCATCAAGAAACTTGGAACCCTGGCCCGAAAGGATATTGAAGCATTTATCGAACAGAAAGTGTACCTTGAATTAAGCCTGAAAGTAAGCAGCGACTGGCGCGAAGATGCTAACCAGCTGAAACGGTTTGGGTATGAGTTTTGAGAAGAACCGGTAATTTAGGGACGAGGGACGAGGGACGAAGTTGGGAAACGGTGACATTGGGACATGGGGACAAGGGGAAGGCGATTCGGCAACTTAGCGATGCAGTCTCACCGAGGGTAATTCGGCAATTCAGCTATCCGGTAATTTAACGAAGAGACCTCACTAAAGGTAATTTTATACTGAATTAGTGGGGTACTTACAACCCTGCCTGCCTGATTTGCGCAGGAAAACAGCAGGCAGGAAATAATAAAGTCAAAAGTAAATTTACTAATTAAGACAGGATACTTTATTATTTAGTATTCGGCATTCGGTGTTTTATATTTACTCTTTGCGTGGCGTCTATTCCTTAACGCATCGATGTTGCGCCAGCAAGAAGCGCATAAGTGTCTTGTCCTTCTTGGCGACCTCTTCTGTTTTTAACGTATGCTAATGTGCAATAATTATTTATTTATACCATCACCGATTACAGATCGACGCCAACATGAGAAACGATCTAGACCATTTTAAAAACGATCTAGACGATTTTCGGAAACGATCTAGACAATTTTTGGAAACGATCTAGGACTGAGGATGGGGGACGAAGTTGGGACATGGGGACAAGGGGAGAGGCGAGGGTCGAGGGGAGAATTGGCGAAAGGAGATTGAAACTTCACCTTGAACGCCGCAGGCATTTGAACCTCTTTGAACCTTTGAAAGCAAGGGGATATGGGGCAAGGGGCGATCAGGCGATAGCCGAAGCAACCAGCAGCCAGCGTTCAGAAACGCGCTCAGCCCATTGAACTTTTGAACGCGAGGGGCGAGGAGTGAGGGGCGATCAGAAGAAACCGGGACAAGGCGAGGGGCGACGCGTTGAGCAACGTCATATGCTCTCCTTGTCCCGGACAAAGAAAGACTGCAATAAACAATAAATCCTGGTGATGCCACTAAACCCTAGAAAGGGCAGCAGTCCATTTCACGGGCACGGCCACTGCGGTAACTTGGATTGAATTCGCCTCCGCTACTACCGCCAAAAAGGCTGAACTGGTCAAATTCGAAAACAAGTGAAATTTCATGCGATGCCTTTCCTGCCGTATTCATATTGGTATTGATAATGTAGTCGTACGAATACATAATCTTCATACGCGAATCCTTGTTCCAGGGTGCATTTACACCAACCGTGAAAATGGCATCGTTTGCTTCGAAAAAGTTGAAGGTCTGGTTGCGCAACCAAACGCCGAAATAAATCGAAGACTTGTAGATATTCATCCCCAGCATAAAGGTTGAGAATTCGCCCTGTTTTTCGTACTGGAACCCAGGGTTAAACTTAAATGCTCCGTTTGAACGGTAATTGCGGTACGATGAGGACCGGCCCTGCTCAATTTCGAGTACAACATCGCCGTTAATTACAAGCCTGCGTGGTAAAGGCGCATCAAGTCCCAGGAACGACTGGTTGGGTTTAAAAACATGCTGAACAGCAACCCCTAATGTGCCCTGGATATTGGAATTACTCGATCCGGTTTCAACAAAGCGATATACACCGCCTACTGCAAAATCGGGGTAGGAAACACGGTTAGCAGAAGGTGCTTCGAAAGCAGACTGGTAAATATTTCCATAACGGGCATTCAACTGGTCGGTGAACACAAATTTGCTCCAGTCGACGGATTGCTGGGCATACGAAACCATAATACCAACCTGGGCAACCATGTTTTCATAAACAGGGATACGTGCTGCAGTGCCAAGGCCGATATTGGTCGATTTGATCATCCCTGTACCGGCTTTATCAGACGTTACAAGCAAACCAAGTCCTCCCGATCCGGGTATGGAACGTTCAGCCATATCCATCGAGAAATTATAGGTCTTAAAATCCTCAGGCAAACCCGTCCACTGGTCACGGTAATTGAACCGGGTCCGGATGCCGGCATTCAGTCCAATATACGCCGGATTATTATAAATCGGGTTATTATAGAACTGCGAAAAGAGCGGATCCTGTGCTTTCAGCTGGTAAAATCCTGCCGAAAATACAAGCGCCAGTAGTGCCTGCCGAAACAAGCGCTTATATAAATTGCTGTATTTCATCATTTTAATCATTACTTGAGGCCGGTTTACCGTATTTAATACTGTTTCGGCATGCATCGCAAATAAGTGCTTAAAAATACAAATTATTTCACTTAAAAAAATATTTTACAAATTATTGTTGATTTTACTTTCCCGACTCACCCGGATATTCCTCAGAGCCTGCTTATTTGCCGGCTAAATTTTAGTGCAGGCTGTTTGCTTTTCGCGGATAAGCGGGACGGTTTTGCGATTTTTTCTTATGCGCATATGCATACTGTATATACCTAAATGCGTATTTTTGTATGCAGGAGGAATTTCCCGCTGATCCGTTCCAGAACAAATTCCGGCAGCCGGACTAAAACATCTGCTGGTTGGGCTTCAATGAATTTA
>CAISRK010000140.1 GCA_903887815.1 uncultured Bacteroidales bacterium
CTCGACTTATGGGGGAAACCGTTTTTCACACTGGTGAGTTCGCCTTTCGCACAGTTTGGGTTAAACGGGATGTATGTTTTCCAGGCTCTTAATGCTGCTGCTACATCCTGGTTTTTATTCCGGATTGCCACACAAATGAACCTGAAATATGCCTGGATTTCCCCGGTACTGGTATTCTTTGCACCTGTTTATTTTGCAGTAATGAATTCGGGACTTGTAGAAGTATTCTTTGGAACCATGTTTATGCTTTCATTCTGGCTGGTTTTTGCCAAAAGGTATTATGCCAGTGCGCTGGTTGCCTCCTTAATCCCGTTTGTGCGTCCTGAAGCCTACGTGGTGATGCCGCTTTTACTGCTGGTTTATATGTACCGAAGGAAATTTCTTGCCATACCCCTTATGATCACCGGCAGCTTGATTTATACAGTTGCCGGCTTGGCCCAATACAAAGATATTTTCTGGATAATTAACCGGAATTACAAACTGGTTGGTGATAATTATGCAGGCCAGAAAGGAAGTTATTTTCATTATTTCAATTTGTACAATGAAATCTGGGGGAGAGTTTACGCTATTCTGCTCCTGGTTGGAATTGGAATTATCCTTTATCAGGTTTACTGTTCTATATTCCGAAAACTGAAACAGGAGCATATAGTCGAAACTTTCCTGCTTTTCATAGGAAGTACTGTGGGTTGTTTCATACTGCACAGCCTTTTGTGCGGTATGCCAGGCATTCTCAACAACCTCGGCATTCTGCGTTACCTCGCTGTGCTTATTCCCGGTTCGGCTATGATAGCACTAATCGGAATCAATATCATCAATGCAAGTGTTTTGAACAGGATCAGCTTTTTACGGTATTTTATTGTTGTAGCTATAATGTTTCTTGTGGTAAGGTCGTCGTTTACACAATGGTATTACCCTTTCAGGCAGAATAATGAAGGCCTGGTGATGCGGCAGATGGGCAACTACATTCAAAACTACTGGCCTAAAAGCGGGAAAATATGTTTCTTAAACCCGTTAGTCCCAACGGTTGCCAATGTCGATCCTTTCGACAGCAAAAAGGTTGAGATGCTTTGGTCGGCTGATGTTGAACAGATTAAAGGTTTTCCCGATAGCACACTTATGTTGTGGGATTCGCATTTTATGAAAGGTGAAGGTAAAATCCCGTTAAACTCTCTTTTGATGAATCCCAACCTTATTATGCTTAAGCATTACAAATTCGAGAACGAAGAACTCCCGTTCGAAGCTTGCCTGTTTTATAAAGTTGGGAATACTGCAAACAATCCCGGCCCGGTTACTGTTGAACTGGTTTCGGAACAAGGACTTATAGTTAAAAACCAGGCAATTGATTCCGTTTCGTATACTTTCGACAGCGATCCTTACGCTTTCAGGCAGTGGATTTCGGGACAGGTTGCAATTGATGGTATTTATTCCATGCAGGTTAATCCTGAAACCGAGTATGGTCCTGTTTTTTCGAAGAAAGCTAGTGAAATAAGTATTAAAGGTCATGTAAAAACAGTTAAGCTGAATTTTCGGATATACATGGCAGATACTGTTACTGATATGATAACAGTGGTTGAAGTCCGTAACGGTGAAAAACTCATTAACTGGGAAGGCTTGATAATTAAGCATTCACTGAAGTCGAACCAGTGGAACCAGGTTGAATTCCAGCATTCCTTCCCCGAACCAGTTCAGGATGAGAACGATAAGGTGAATGTTTATTTGTGGAATAAAGGGAAACGGAAGTTCTATATCAACGATTTCGGCGTGATATTCAAAAGTAGGCTTGAAACCTCAAATTAGTTTTACCTGACTCTATTCGAGGGTGTGGTAACTGCGCCTGTATTCCCCACCGATTGCAGCTTTATGAACAGCGTTGGTGTAATGTTCCCATTTCCAGCCCGGCCCGTTCCAGCAGGGATCCCAGCCATACATCATCGAAAGGCGTACATTCAGGTACATCAGGAAAATAAGGGTTGCAGTGAGCAGGATTTTTAGAATTTTGCTGCGATACGAGAATAGTGTCTGCAAGCAAAGTGCCATCGGGATGGCAAATAATGCATAATAATCGATAAATCCGCGATGGCCGAAACCGCAATCGAATGTATAACTCCACCAGCTGGCAATCAGGTAAAGTGTAATCAGGTGGATTAGAATGATTGCCCATATATCGGTGCTTCGTTTCCAAATCATTAAAATCATACCGGCCAGGCTCAAAAGCAGCACAGGAGCGTAAGTATAAATACCTGATACCGGGCCTGCAAGAACTTCACCGATTTTAGGATTTGTCAGGTACAGAAACTTTTCAGGCCCCGATGGTGCGTAGCCGTAAGCGTAAATAAACCACTTCCCTATAATCATATGCCAGTAGATCATCTGCGGGATGAAAACTACAAGGATAGCAAGTACAAACACCAGCCCGCACTGCCAGTTCGAAAGCCAGTAAATAACCCTTTCCTTAAACGTAGCCCAAGAGGTAACATTATAGAGAAGCAGGTAGAGCACCACCACCAGGTTATACTGGCGGGTAAGCGTTGTTAAAGCCAATGGAATTGCAAGCCAGAGGGCATTGCCTAACGATGGTTTTTTATAGAAAAAGGGTGTTCGGTATACAAATAAAGCCACAAGAAAAAACACGTAAACGTGCGACATGGCCGCTTCGTGCAAGGTGTAAAAAATAAGGTTGGTACCGTAAAAGAGTAAACACGGAACTATAAGCGATACCGCTGTGCCAAAACGGGGTAAAAGAATCTTGTATACCAGCAACAGTGCAAGGAAACAATAAAGTAGGGCTCCCATCAGAATAAAGAAACCATAAGTGTTGGAATACCCTGTATCGGACTGGCCTATGATAGCGCACCAGCCTTTTGCCATGAAAAAGAAAGGCGCCTGCATATAGGCAACTCCCATGCTGTATTTATTCAGAAGCCTTCCGTCCGACAGGGTCACACACCAGGGTTGCCCGGACCGGATATTGTGCTGGTTAAAAATGGCCGGCAAATACTGGTAGTATCCGAGTCCATCGGAAGTAAACATGGTATTGAAACCTGAGTAACGGTAATGTTTCACCGAATTGTGATAGCCGGTGGTAAAAAACATTGCCGCCAGCAAGGCTAGTACCAGGAGCCCGCTTTTTTTATTAAAAGTAAATGCGGTTTTTTCTCCGGCAGAAAGAGGTTTCGCTTTACCTGATACACCATATTTTACAATACAATACAGTGCCCTGAATCCATCTTTCCAGCTGATCTTTTTACCTTCGGCGTAGGTGCGCCCGTAATATGAAATACCAACTTCGTAGATCCGGATTCCCTCGATACGGGCAATTTTCTGAGTAACTTCAGGCTCAAAGCCAAAGCGGTTTTCGGTTAAAGGGATATTTTTAATAATATCACTTTTAAACAGCTTATAGCATGTTTCCATATCCGACAGGTTCAGATTCGAAAACATATTACTGAGGAATGTGAGGAGTTTGTTGCCGATTGTATGCCAGAAAAACAGTATGCGATGCGGCCTGCCACCTGCAAATCTTGATCCGTAAACCACATCGGCAGTTCCCATCAACATGGGTTTAAGCAGGAGGTTATACTCTTCGGGATCGTATTCGAGGTCGGCATCCTGTATAATCAGGTAATCACCGGTTGCTTCGTTTATCCCGGTATGAATAGCAGCCCCTTTGCCCTTATTCACTTTGTGGGCAATATATTTCAGCGGAAACTCCGGGTATGTTTGTTTGTAATCTGCAATTGCCTTTTCGGTATTATCAGATGAGCAGTCGTTTACAACAACTATCTCTTTCGCGACATTACCGATTAATTCAACCGCACGTACCCTGTCGAGTATGAGATGTATGGTTGCTTCTTCGTTGTATGCCGGAATGATTATCGATAATACGCTCATGGTAATGTATCCTTAGTAAAATGCAATATTATATTTTTTCCGCCGATTTGGCAATCAAATGTTAGGAACAGTATCCAGATTTCCAAAATATTTCATGGGTTAAAATGATATTTCATTTTGGGAAGATTCTCAATTCCAATGCGTTATAATCGTTTTGAGTGCTTAAGCTGTTTAGCTGCATGTATTATACCAGGCGGTGATTTTTACTTCCTATTTTAGTAAATCAGGAATATTTTAAATCCCAACTTCGAACCCCGCGGATTTTCAGGTTGGGATTTGTTTTAATGCCTCGTAAAATGCCAATACAGCCTGGTGTTAATAAAGGAAAGTAACTTTCAGGTCGTCGATATAAACAGGAACTTTGGCCTGGTTCCATGCATATAACCTGATTTCCATTTCCGGTTTTAAAGGTTTGTCGTCGAGGTAGAAATCGGCTGAAAACTCAACCCATTTCCCGGTCTCCTTCAGATCATTGTCGAGTGGGAAGGCTTTCCAGTTGTAAAGTTTCTGGTTTTCGCTTATATTGCATATAACCGAGAACTTAGGATTGGCAACTGTGGTATAACCCCAGCCGCTAAATACAACCCTTTTGGGAACTTCGTTATTGATATTTTTCAATAATTCCTGGTACTGGTAACTGAACTCTGCTGTATCCGCGGTAATACAGGCATTATTCCCTGAATGGGCAGCCGGCGAAGTCATGGCAATTACATGTTTTTCGTTAAACCACGACGGAACTATTCCCTTGGCATTTTCAAGGTCATTGGTGATTTCAATGCGATCCTTTCGCGGATTGGCATTGTTACCGGGGTTACCGGAATTAGTACAGGCTGACAGAATAATTGCTGATGCAACAAACAAAAAATATTTTTTCATCCTTTTATGCTATTAATTAGTAAGTGAATTGCTGCAAAATTAAGACTTTTACCCAACTATTGATATCCACAGGAGGTTTTCGGGTAATATTTTAGTATTCACTGGTTTGTAAGTGGGGAGTTTCAATGCGGGACATAATTGGCGATTCGATCATAGTGGCTGATAGACCTGAGGTTTTAACCTGAAGCAACTTCTGCTGTTTTCGGATGTCCTGGGTTAGGAGGGGCCTGTCAAAGTTGGTAATCTGATTATGAATCAATAGCTTTGTCAATTGAAACAGAATCCACTTCACCATAAATCAAGCACCTATTACGCATGAAATTATCGAGTAAGCATATTGCCCCTTTTGTACTTCTGGCTACTGGTATTTTGCTGGCTTTGCTTCAATGGATTTCGAACGGGGTTAACGGTGAAACCGATTCAATTGCTCATTTTCAGCTTGCCCGCTATGCTTTTAAATACCCCGAAAATTTCCTGAATCATTGGGGCAAACCCTTATTTACAATCCTGGCTGCTCCTTTGGCTCAGTTCGGGTACAACGGGGCAATTGCATTTAATCTGGTTTGTGGCCTGCTGAGCGGGTGGTTTACATATAAAATAGCCTGGCGGCTTGGATATAAAAACGCATGGTTGGCTATTGTGCTCGTGGTATTTACACCGGTTTACCTCATTACGATGTACAGCAGTCTTACCGAGATATTGTTCAGCCTTGTGCTTGTTATAGCTATTTATTTGTTTGTAAATGAAAGGTTTATGTGGTCGGCAATCGTTATTTCCTTTATCCCGTTTGCCAGGACTGAAGGATTGATGTTTGTTATACTTTTTATTCCTGCATTGATGTGGCTGAAGCAATATAGAACCTTGCTTTTTTTATTCACCGGCTTACTTCTCTTCAGTTTTGCCGGCTGGCCTCTGTACAAGGATCCGTTTTGGTTTTTTACCAAGATGCCCTATGCGTTCAATAATTCAGGTGCCGGGTTATATGGCAGCGGATCATTCTGGTTTTATACTGTAAAAATGAAGTCGATTCTGAATTTGCCGCTTATCATTCTTTTTGCATGCGGCCTTTTAGCGTGCCTGTTCAATTTGAAGGAAACTTCCCGGAATTCGTTCACAATCAAATTTGTTGTACTATATTTCCTTGTCATCCCATCTTTCTTTGGATTTGTGTTAGTGCATAGTTTCTTCTGGTGGCGGGGACTGATGGGTGTATTGGCATCAACGAGATTCATTGCCTGCGTCCTGCCATTGAGTGCTTTAATTTCACTTGCAGGTTTCGACTTGATAACCGGAGTAATAAAAAATAACAGTATCCGAATAGTTGTAAGTGCAATAATTATAGCCTGGGTTATTTACACCCCGTCGAGGTATGAACAATTGCCGGTAAAAACCGGCAAGAACTTTGCTGTGATGCTACAGCTGACCAGCTGGCTTAAAACAACACCTTATGCCAGCCATAAGGCATATTTTTCGGATCCCATGTTCCCCTTTTATATGAATCTCGATCCTTTTGATATCAAAAAATGTTCTCGGGTATATTCGTTTGAAAACATCGACCCGTCAGCTTTGCTTCATCCAGGGGATTTATTGATCTGGGATGCACAATTTGCAGGTTATGAAGGGCAATTGCCATTTGAATCACTTGCAAAAAACAATAAACTCCAGCTTCTGAAAGTTTTTACGCCTTTAAGAGAATTCGCCATTATTGGCGGTGAAAAATACAAACTGGCTGTATATGTTATGACGACCGGCAACACATGCCGCACCAGTTATTTCCAGTTTAATCATGCCGGTATAAGCAGCCTCCTGGTTTTGAATCAAAAAATCTATTCAGTCACTAAAGAAAGACCATCAGGGGAACCAACATGTCCCGTAATTTTGCTGAGATCACCCGGCAGCCTTTTTGAAAATAAGAACTAATCGAAATATGCAGAAGTTCCTGAACGAAAATGTTTCTCCTTCGGCCTGGCTTAGCCTTCTGCTTATTGCCGGGATTGTGTTTTTCCGGTTTGTGTATCCTCCTGTGGGGATCCTTTCGTGGGATGTGTTCGGGTATTATCTTTATTTACCGGCCGCTTTTATTTACCACGACCTGAAACTGAGCGATATGGCCTGGGTACAGCAAATTATCGAACAGTACCACGCAACTTCAACATTTTACCAGGCAACGACTTTACCCGAAGGCGGTTGGGTGATGAAATACTCAATGGGAATGGCCGTTTTGAACGCTCCTGCATTCTTTTTGGCCCATTTATTAAGTATGATATCAAGCTTTAAAACTGACGGGTTTTCCTTGCCATACCAGTATGCATGGGCAATCAGCGGGCTGGTGTATTCGGCTATAGGAATATGGATGATGCGTAAAATATTGCTGGAATATTTTGACGAAAAAATAACCTGCTATTTGCTGGTTATCATTGTATTAGCGACAAATTATTTCCAGCTTACCGCCTTCGATGGCTACCTTTCGCATAATTACACGTACACGCTTTATACATTTATTGTATGGTTCACACTGCAGTGGCACAAAAACCCCCGATTGCTAACGGCATTCGGGCTCGGCATTTCGATGGGCCTGGTAGTACTGGTGAGGCCATCGGAGCTGGTCTGCATTTTCATACCGTTGTTATGGGGAATAAGTAATTCCGAAAGCCTACGGCACAAGATACAATTGATAAAAACCAATTCCCATCATGTTCTTTTACTGGCGGTTTCAGCATTTGCTGCAGGTTTGCCCCAACTGATTTACTGGAAATACAGTTCGGGGCACTGGCTGTATTATAGTTACAACAATGCCGGCGAAGGATTCGAATTCTCACACCCATACCTGGCGGAGGTATTGTTCAGTTTCCGTAAAGGCTGGTTTGTTTATACGCCGGTAATGGTTTTCGCACTTAGCGGGTTTATTAGTCTTTACAGGAATAACAGGGCATTGTTTTACAGTTTTCTGGTTTATTTTGTTGTAAACCTTTATGTTGTCTCAAGCTGGACATGCTGGTGGTACGCTGGAGGAAGTTACAGCCAGCGGGCGCTGCTGTCGTCGTATGTAGTACTTGCAATTCCTTTGGGTTACCTGTTGAAACAAATTCAAGCATGGAATCTACCTCTTAGGGCAGTGATGTTTACAGTTTTAGGACTGATGTTGCTGCTCAATCTCTTTCAAACCTGGCAGTGGGCTCATGGTATTATCGACCGCACCCGGATGACAAAGGAGTATTACATGGCGGTATTTGGCAAAACTTCCTGCACCGAAGCCGACCGGAAACTTCTCCTTATCGAACGCCCGAACGATAATGTTGAAATTCTCAAAAATGAAAGCAATTATACAAGCAGACCTGCAGCTTTGTATGATTTTGAAAAGCAAGCTGATGAAGGATTGACCTTAAGTCGTGATACAGTTTTTGAAGGAAACTATTCATTGAGGATGGATGAATTGCACCCGTTTTCAACAACTTTTGAGATGCCATACACGCAAATCACAAATAAGGATCATGCCTGGCTGCGTGCCGAAGTAAAAGTGTTCCCGGTTTGCACAGTGAAAGAAAATATGGCCTCGCTGGTAATGACTTTCCAGCACAAAGGCGAGGCATACCATTACCGGGCAGTGAGTATCGCGCAGGAATCGCCGGCCATGAAATCCGGGCAATGGAATACGATGAGGATGGATTACTTAACCCCGGAAATCCGTTCGAAGGATGATACCATAAAAATATACTTCTGGCTACAGGGAAAGGATCCTGTATATATCGATAACCTGAAAATTACAATATTCGACTAAGTGTGGTCGATTATTTCAGTGAATTATAGCGGTTTGAGCGGATAAGGCCTGTTTTGTTCATGAAGTGAGAAACCGACGTCTTAAGTACACCAAGTGCATACACTGTGCTGCGCGAAAGGTTAATAGAGGAAGCTTCTTTGAAATATTTGGTCGGGCAGGTTATTTCTCCAATGGCGAATCCTTTGTAAATAATCTGCGACAGCATCTGGTTATCGAAAACAAAGTCATCACTGTTAGCATGGTAATTGATCGACTGAAGTACTTCTTTCGAAAATGCCCTGTAACCTGTATGATACTCCGAAAGTTTCTGGTTCACGAGAATGTTCTGTATCAGTGTAAGTCCTCGGTTAGCAACATATTTAATGAGCGGCATTCCTCCTTTGCGGGCGCCGTTACCCAGAATGCGCGATCCCAGGACTACCGGAAAAACTTCGTTGGCAATTAGGTATGCCATCGACTGGATCAACAGTGGTGTGTACTGGTAATCGGGATGAAGCATAATTACGATATCGCCGTCAAGCTTTAAAGCAGTGTCGTAACAGGTTTTCTGGTTACCGCCATACCCTTTATTCTTTTCATGTTGTATGACATGCTTAATTCCGATCTGGCGTGCTACTTCAACCGTATTATCGCGGCTACGGTCGTCGACCAGCACAACCTCGTCAACTATATCAAAAGGAATTTCTTTATATGTGCGTTCAAGGGTTTGCCCTGCATTGTAAGCAGGCAATACAATCACAATTTTCTTTCCGTTAATCATTATAAGCTATTCATTAATCGTTTTCTATGTTCACAAACCTTTGTTTATGAATTAATTATCAATACTTTGTAACAGTAAAATCGTCGAACCAAACCGGGCTTTTACTGTGGTTCCAAAGGTAAACCTTTATAGTATTACCTTTAAACCCAGCTGGAATTTTAAATTCAGCTTCAATTTTTTGCCAGCCTTTGGCATCGGTTTCGAAAAACCCGTCTGTTTGCTGATAAAAAGGATCGGCCGGTCCGCCAGCAACAACCAGGAAAGCTCCCTTGTTTATTCCATAACGCCAGATGTTCATTTCGAATGAATCGCCTGCTTTTACATTTTCAATTTTATAATCCATGGCATAACTGTCGAAACCAACAAGTTTCAATGCGTTTTTGCCGGAGCGTGCTTTGTCAGCTGACAGCGACGAAACAGTACAGAAATCGGATCCATCAGCAGCAAGAATTGATTTCCCATCCGGAGATACTTTTTCGAAGTCACATCCAAGCGACCATACAGGATTTGTTTTCTGAACGATATTTTTAAATACCGGGGAGTTGATAATATCAATCTCATAAACCGCCTGAACCCGGCTTTCGAATAATTTATTCAGTTTAAACCCTGCGTTTCCCATTTGTACAAATTCATCTTCGGAGCGCGGACCCCCAACCAGTAGGATTTTATTTCCTAACCTCTTACCAAGAGTTTCGGGCGTAACGTTGGTTTCCCAAAACTGGAAACTCTTTTCCATGGTATTATAAAACACGCCTTCTGGGAATAACTCCATCAGCTTATCATTATTATACTGCCGGGAATACACATTCCCCCATTTCAGCGATGCGTACTGGTTGAACGAAACCGGGTAGTAATACACTTTTGCATAATCGGTGTATTCTTTAGCCAGGCGGGCTTCGGTTTCTGCCGTGCTCTGGTTCGACATTCGGTAACCCTTGTATGCCATCGATAATGCCGGAACATTCAGTAATGAAACTCCAGTTATAACAGCTAGAACCGCAGGAAACAATAACCCGGTCCAGCCTTGCTTTTTCCCTTTAACTTTTAATCTGACCAATAATATAATCAGTACAAGCATGTAACCCATAAGGCTAAATGCCGGGAAAAGATAGTGATTGCTGTGGTAATGTTTTGCGACCATCAGTATACTGATAACAACAGCAATAACCACAGCAAGCAGTTGGTTAAAGAGTGCCTTTTTTATCTGTCCCGATTCGCCTGCCTGTTTTTTCAGGTTAAAAATCAGTGCAACTGCCCCTGCAAAAAGGATGGCCATCATAGCCATATTATTCCTGCTTATCGATGCCAGCGAGATGAAATAAGTTGAATAATCAATAATTCCTGAACTTCCTTGTCCATAGGTCCCGGTGTGAGTGCCCAGGTTCAGAAACCAGCCCGCCATTTGCGGGTAACCGGTTACTGCCGGCAGTGTAAACAATACAAATGCCGGCAGAATCGAAAATACATAAATCCACTTATTCCGTTTGCCTGTTAGTACAATGAAAGGGATTATGAGCACAGGGAGGAAAGTTAATTTGGTTGCCATCCCGAAACCTGCAATCAATCCAAAGATCAGAGGATATTTTAATGACCTGTCATCCTGCGATTTATAGTATTTCAACAAAACCATTACGAGTACTGAAACTGCAGAAAACAAAAAGGGTTCGGGAGCCACTTTTGTAAAACTCTCCTCGAGGAATATCACAGACAAAGCTGGCGCAAGCTGAAGGATAAGCCCGGCCCAGAGATTGCCAAGAAGGAATGCGGCCACGAAACCTAGTACAAGGAATACCAAAGCATTCAGTGCAATAATGCTGTAACGCAAAACCTCAATGTAATATTCTGAATTCAGCAGTACATCGGTTTGAAGGTCTTTGTCAGTTGAACGTAACATATGTGTAATGCTGATAACCAGCGCACTATACATCTGAACAGTAGTTCCGGGATTGTCGAAATGCCCAACCGATCTTCCCATAGCAATATTAATCCCGTTGAGCAGGTATGCACTCTCGGGGTCGGTGCCAAAACGCGTACGATCGAAGCTAAACCCGATTAGCAGGAATAGAAGCGGGATAATAACCAGGAAAATGTACTGCAGCTTTTTGAACATACTATAAATTGGTAACCCAAACCGTCCTTAAAGTTATGAGTGAATAATTTGAAACCAGTAAATGGTAAATTGTTTTAAAATGCAAATGTACTAAAAGTAAACAATCCGGAATGCCGGATTTAAACGGTGCTGAGTCAGGAAGTTGTCATGAAATAATTGCGTTTTGCTATTTTGCAGGATAGTCAGGTTTTAGCGATTGGCTTTTTCGGGTTTAAACAAAAGAAAAATACTCTTCGAATCGTCCTTAACCTGTTGGAGTGAAATAGGCATCAGCAACCAGAAAACCAGTCCGATTAATCCGCCCCAAAGGAAAAAAGCCGAAAAATGAAGCAACGAAAACGAAACCGCGGTTTCGCTGCTGAGCCCGTAATACCCGAACAATAAAACCAGTGTGGCTTCACGCGTACCGAACCCTGCAACCGATAAGGGAATAATTGTACTAAGGCTCATAATGCTCATAATAAAAACCACATCGATGTATGACGGAGTAAGATGCAAAGCGATCATGATAAGCCACGAAAACCCAAAATAACAGAAATATGCCACCACCGTGGTGACCCACATTGTAAGTGCCTTTTTACTAACTACAGCCATAAAACTTTCGTAAACAAACCTGACAACCGGCAAACGGTTCACTTGTTTATACCGGAGTATGATTACAAGAAACTTTATTCCCGCGAAATAGGAGAAAACAATCAGGCCCATTACACCCAGGGAATAGTAAATTCCCGGATGTTTGCCGAATGTTTCGAAATAGAACAGCATTCCTGAGAGTCCAAACCAACCCAGCATGGTGAAATCGAAAATACGGTCCGATACTATGGTTTTAAATGCCGAATAAAAGCTGATAGAGGTTTCCTGTCTTACATAGTATAGCCGTGCAATTTCGCCTATCCTTCCTGGCGTTACAATCCCAACGGCATCCGACGACATATAGGCTCCAAAAGCCTTGTAAGCTGAATATTTCACGCCTTCGTTGCCTATAAGCAATCTCCAGCGATAACTTTTTATCCCGAGTACTATAATCACTCCAAAAAGCGAGAGTAGCAAATAACCCACCTTTACCGATCGAAGTATATCCCCAAACCCCTGTGCATTAAATTTGACTTTCCAGAAAAGGAAAATTAGAATTGTCAGGGTAACGGCAATTTTTATAACGCTGTTGAGTTTGATTTTCATCCTGGAACAGGGGGATTAGCCTGCTTCAAATATACAGTAATATATTAAGTTGGCAACAAGCAACATGTTGTTGGCAACTGATGTAAATCCCACGGTACCGCTTGGAATAGTGACAGGCTCCTGCGAAGAACTAACTAGAAAAGTTTATCCAGTAACTGATCGTCAACCATATTGGGTAAGGTGACTTTCAGCCTGGGTTCTTTTTCCATGGCTCTTTTTATACTGAAAACTGCGCCTTCGTTTCGTGCCCAGCTGCGGCGCGAGATGCCGTTGTTTACGTCCCAGTGCAGCATCATACTGATTCGCCGGTCGCATTCCGCACTTCCATCGAGCAGCATACCGAAACCACCGTTTAATACTTCGCCCCAACCCACACCACCGCCGTTGTGGAGACTAACCCAGGTTGCCCCGCGGAAACTGTCGCCTACAAAGTTCTGCACGGCCATATCAGCTGTAAAACTTGAACCATCATAAATATTGGAAGTTTCGCGGTAAGGAGAGTCGGTGCCCGATACGTCGTGATGATCGCGACCGAGTACAACCGGGCCTTTGAGTTTTCCTTGCCGGATGGCTTCGTTGAATGCTGTTGCTATTCTTGTCCGGCCTTCGCAGTCGGCATACAGGATGCGGGCCTGCGATCCAACTACAAGCTTATTTTGTTTTGCCTCCCTTATCCAGCGTATGTTATCGTGCATCTGCTGCATGATTTCAGTAGGCGATTCTGTGGCCAGTTCTTCAAGTACATCCATGGCGATGCGATCGGTCAAATCAAGATCGGTTGGATCGCACGAAGTACAAACCCAACGGAAAGGGCCGAATCCATAATCGAAACACATGGGTCCCATGATATCCTGCACATACGAAGGATACCGGAATGTGCCGTCCTGCTTCATAATATCAGCTCCAGCACGTGATGCCTCAAGTAAAAAGGCATTTCCGTAATCGAAAAAATACATTCCTTTTGCTGTGAGGCGGTTTATTGCAAGCACTTGCCTGCGCAACGATTCCTGTACTTTTGCCCTGAATTTTTCAGGTTCATACGCCATCATTTGTTTCGATTTCTCCAAACTGAGCCCGGAGGGGTAATAGCCGCCGGCCCAGGGATTATGCAAAGAAGTCTGGTCGGAACCCATTTCAACTTCTATATCAGCATCGGCAAGTTTTTCCCACAAATCAACTATATTGCCCTGGTAAGCCAGGGATACTGATTCTTTAGCCGCTTTAGCCTTATTGATACGGGCAATTATTTCGTCGAGTCCTGTATAAACCTCATCGACCCATCCCTGAGAAAAACGGGTTTGCACAGCTTTAGGGTTGATTTCGGCCACAACACCAATAGCTCCCGCAATTACGGCAGCCTTTGGCTGGGCACCCGACATGCCGCCTAGCCCTGAAGTTACAAACAGTTTACCGGCAAGTCCTTCACCTGCTTTTTCCACTTTCCGGCCAGCATTCAAAACGGTTATAGTAGTTCCATGCACAATTCCCTGCGGTCCGATGTACATGTATGAACCGGCAGTCATTTGCCCGTACTGGGTTACACCAAGTGCATTGAAACGTTCCCAGTCGTCGGGTTTCGAATAGTTTGGAATCATCATCCCGTTTGTAACCACCACCCTTGGTGCTTCTTTGTGCGAAGGATACAATCCCATAGGGTGACCCGAATACATTACAAGTGTCTGCTCATCCGTCATTTCGGTGAGATACCGCATGGTGAGAAGGTATTGTGCCCAGTTCTGGAATACAGCTCCATTCCCTCCATATGTGATAAGTTCGTGAGGATGTTGGGCTACAGCCGGATCGAGGTTGTTCTGGATCATCAGCATAATGGCTGCAGCTTGTTGGCACCTTGCGGGGTACTGATCAATAGGACGGGCAAATATGTCGTATGCCGGCCTGAACCTGTACATATAAATACGGCCGTACTTTTTTAGTTCATCAGCAAATTCTTTTGCGAGTAAGGCATGATGCTTTGCATCGAAATAACGCAGCGCATTCCGGATGGCCAGTTTTTTCTCCGAAACCGAAAGTATATCCTTCCTTACCGGAGCATGGTTTACTTCCGCATTGTACTCCGAAGGTTGCGGCAATTGATCAGGAATGCCCTGCAGCAATGCCGATTGAAATTCGTTAGGGGTCATATAAATATGAGTGTTTTTTAAAACAGGTTGGACGGAATCAGTTGCAAATTTACACTAATATCCGGGCCCGGATGCATGTCAGAACACAAAGCGGAAAGCAATTTTCCATGCCATGTTTTCTTTTGGTGTAGGCAAACTATATGGGCCGTATCGGTAAAACCATGCAACTCCCACATCGGTAATCCCGGCACGCAGAATACTGTTAATCACCACCCCCGATTCGAAATATCCTTTTTCATAACCCTTGATACCTTCTTTAATGTGATTCTCGGGGTGACTGAGCGAACCCATTCCGAGGTTAGTAACCAATTCGGGCTCAGGTTTGAAGTATTTTGACCGGTACAATAGACGCCCGAAATTGTGCGACAGGAATAGAGAAACATATTTATCGGAACAAAATTCATTCATGCGCATAGTGGCAAAACTTGCGGGAGTATACAGGTTGAATCCCAGGTACGACGCTTTGACATTGAAAAGGTTTACATAGGGAATGTCCCTGTCGATAAGTCCTGCCTCAAGTTGCACTGATGTTGTTCCGAAATACTTGGTAAAAAAAGATTTTGACACTTTAAGATCGAACCTGTTATATACATATTGCCCTCCAAATAAATTGTTGAAACCATGAACCGCCGAAAAAAGGACGATAGGGTATTTTGTTCCCAGCGAATAGGCTGAGTGCGCGTTCTTCAGGAATTTCTCTCCATAAGCATAACGCATGGTAAGTGAAGCTTCGGTAAAATCGAAATCCGATGAGGTTACATTCACATTTCCTTCTTTTGCAACTATATACTTATACTCATAAAGCGGTACCCGGTTGTATAACGAAAAGCCTGCTCCGAG
>CAISRK010000141.1 GCA_903887815.1 uncultured Bacteroidales bacterium
CCCGAATGCTGTATACCAGGTTACTTGGAAAGCCCTGATCGGCCGAATAATAGGTGAATGTGGCATTTTTCTTCGAAAAACGGTTAACATAGGAGTTTGTTCCGATCCAGATATCCCCCTGCTGATCCTCGCATAATGCAGTAATAAAGTTATCCGACAACGAATTTGCTTTCGTTTCACTTTTCCTGTAATGCGTAACAGAGCCTGTTACCGGATCAATCACATCCAACCCATTGATAGTCCCCACCCAGATGGCTCCGTCGCGGTCTTCGAGCACAGCATATACCAGGTTTGAACTAATCCTGTACTGCGCAATGGCCCCGGCATAGAATTGCTCAGGCATGAAACCACCTGGCCGCATTTTGAATAATCCGTCGTGGGTTGCAACCCAGTAGTTTCCCTCGTGATCCTGTATCATACGGTTGATCCTCAGTCCAGGGAAATCGGGTAGCCGTTTATCTTTAAAAACCTCTTCAGGTCGTGTAAACCGTTTTCCCGGCCGGTCGTAAACCAACAGCCCGTCGCGTGTCCCCAGCCATATGGTGCGACTGTCGTCTTCAAATATGCAGTGTATATAATCGTTTGGAATGTGAGAATTGCCTGTAAGCATGGAGGAATAATGCACTACTACACCGGTTTCGCGGTTGTAAAGGTTCAATCCCTGGCCCCAGTTCCCGATCCAGATCACTTTATTGTTATCTACGAAGAGCGAAGCGATAACATTTCCGGCCAAATCGACAGAATAGGGTGAATCGTTTTTACGGTACAGCCTGAAATTCCGTTTTTTAAGGTCTGTTTTATTAATACCCGATAAGGTTCCAATCCAGAGGTTGTCAGATTTATCAATGGCCAACGAAAGATTTATGTTATGATTAAGACCGCTTTTTTCAGCTGAAAACCGTTCAAAAAACACAAGATTCTCCATATTGCGGTTCATCCGGTTGAGGCCACCACCTTCGGTTGCAATCCAGATGTTCCCCGATTTATCAGCCAGGATAGCCCTGATAAAATTGTTGCTCAGCGAAAATTCATTGTTGGGTTCCTGGAAGTAATGGAGAAATTTTTTACCATTGGCTGGCAGATAGTTAAGTCCTGAAGCAGTTCCAATCCACAACCCGCCGGCAGGATCCTGGTATAAGGCGGTGATGTTGTCGTCCGACAAGCCGTCAGGATCAAGATCGCTATGAATGAAAACCCTGAAAACAGATGCAACCGGGTCAAATGAAGCCAGACCCCTGGTGGAGGCTATCCAGATAGTACCTTTTTTATCTTCCAGCAGCGGGATGTTGTTGTCTTTGGCGCTTCCGTCGAAATCAAAGGGACTGATATAGTGCCTGAATGTCATTGTAACGGGATCACAAACCGATAGAACCGGGGGCATATTGATGAGAATTTTTCCGTTCCGGGCACACCTAACATCATATACACAGTCGGTTACAAGCGACTGAAAAGGGGAAGTGTACCGGATCCTGCTGAAGCGTTTTTCGCTTCTGATATATTTTACAAGTCCTCCTTTGGTAGCAATCCACAGGTTTGCATCCTTATCCTCCGAAATGCCGTTAATCCAGTTATTCGAAATAGAATTTGTATCGTTGGGATTACAGGTAAAAACCTCGAAAGTGTACCCGTTGTATTTATTCAGCCCGTTTTGTGTTCCAAACCAAATATAGCCTTTCGAATCCTCGAAAATGCAGTTGACAACACTCTGCGAAAGTCCGTCGCTGATGGAATATCCCGAAAAAAAATATTGCTGCGCATTGCCGGCGAAACAATGCAGAAATAGAATTATAATCAAAACTGATATTCTATTCATCAAAAAAGCGGGATTAATGAACCGTCAGTCTTTCGCCTCAACCTGCCGCAGAAACAGGATATAATCTAGAGAAACTGAGCAGGCTAATAAAGAGGCTATCAAATTTACAAAACCTTTACAGGGATTCCTAATTTAGAAGAGTATTCAACACATGTTATGTAAGATCAACAATTCTATAGGCTGGATAAACTTAATCGCTGAAACCCTATTCCTCTTCGCCAAACCCGTATTTTTAATCCCTGATTCATCTGTCGGTTTAAATTTCCCTTTCATCGATTAGAGTTGATTCCTGGTCAGGGAGTTATATACATTTACATCTCTATTTGTAAATGCATTTAACTCTATTTAATAATAAAGCCATGAAAACTTCAGCTCTGCTCATTCTGTTGCTTTTTCATGCATCAGTCCAAAACGCAGCAAATAAACCGGCAAGCAATTTTGTGATAATCGGCGACAAAACATTTTATTGTGATGACGTTCATGTTGGTAAGTCAAGCACCAAAATCTTTACCGATGGCAGAAAATACTTTAAAGTTTCCACCTTCAACATAAGCGCATATGCCCAGGGAGGTAGGTTTTTCGAATATCTGCCGGTTTTGAACATCAGCAATGACACCACCGGATGGGCATTTATGCAGTTAATAGCCACTCGCGATGGAAGCCGTCTGTATCGCTATTGCAGCAACTGCCTGCGATACGATCCCTTAACCGGCATCATTGCACCTGTTCTGACTGTTTACCGGTACTATATTTTTAAAAGCGGTAACCTCCGCCTGGTTTCCGACGACCGGAATTCAAAAAGCTTGCTTAAGGCATTCGGTGTAATTGGTTAGCCTGTTAACGATTTTTTTTACGGTTTTCAGCAGGAATCTGAACGTGCCCGGAATTACCTTGTTCCGCAACACTTATAAGGTGAAAAGACTGTTTTCCCGCGAGAAATCCTGGCAAATACCGGGGTTTTGTGTTTTTTATATTCATAAAGAAATAAACACACTCCAATCAGGGAAACCTGATTCGTTGGTTCTTTTTAGCTGACCTCTCATCCTACCTCTCATCAAGGGTGAAAATGCAAGCCCTTTGGATTATCCGACAGGTAGCGGATTTCGATTTTTCAGGCTGAATTTTATCGCCGAAAACCAGTTCGTTTTCGGCAAACCGGCATTTTTAACCTGTAATGAGTATACCGTTTTTTATTTACTGCTGATCGATTGCATTTGATTTGCCTTCAGCACATTATATAATTTTACATCACAATTTGAGATCAGAATTAAACAGTAAAAAACTATTAAGTCATGAAAACAACTGTAATAATTTCAGGAATTGTTGCACTCTACATACTGGGGACGTTTGCAATAGCACCGATTCGTCATGGTGCAGATAAAATGAATTTTACTCCGTCCGAAAACAATTCAATTGTTCCTGCCGGGAGTGTAACTATGTTACCCGGAGTTGTAATAACCGCAGGGAAGAAAAAGTCAGGAGTAATAGCTGTTGCACATAACCAGACCGGAGATTTAAGCTACCTGTATTTCGACGTGAACGATTATATCGAAAATGCCGGATTTAACCCTGATGAAGGCGAAGTGCTGCCGGAAGCATCGGAAATGGATTTTACGTATCTAAAATTCCGCATAAGCAACTTTTATTCCGATGCTGAATTCGACGGCAGGATAACAGAAATACCTTTACCCGAAAACAAAACAGATATTACACCTGCAAAGCCTGTATCTGAATTTGATTACCTTAAATTCGATGTAACAAAATATTATAATGCAGCCGGCCAGTGTCCCGATGAAAAGTTTGAGTTACCGGAGGAATAAATCCATTGTTTCCGGATGCCGGATTAGCCGAAAAACGCTCTGCGCGCGCATTGGAAATGCGCGCGCACTATTTTCAGCGATTTTTCAGCTCTTAAAATTTTTTCAGCTTTTACAGCAAGTCACGCCTTTGCCCTGTTAACGCATAAAGGGCCAAGCCCGGTGAATCAACCCTGATTTTAATTATTCAGCTTTATTTCCCAGATACCGGGGGTTTTAATCTCAATTTCAAACTCACAGTTGATTGCAGCTGCATTATACGAATTCAGCGTTGTATAAATAATCCTTACAGTACAAGGGAATATTATATTCTCGTACCCTCTTTTAGGGCCAACGCTGTATGTCATGCCGCTTGTACAAAAGAAAGTAAGTCCTGAAACCGTTGAATTGTTGTTGCCGTCTTTCATTATCGAAAGCGATATTTTCTCACCGTCGCCAAAGCGGTCGACAGTATACCTCTTAATGCCTTCAACCCTGTGCACTGTATATGGACTTATTGTTTTAATCCTTACAAATGTATCATTTTTCCAGATTCCATTTGTTATGCTGTCGACCCCTTTCGATTTAAAAGTATATTTCCCTTCGCCGTTTCTTTTTCCTTCTTTCCAGGAACCGGTGTAAACTTCGCCTGTAGCCCACCGGTATGAACCTTGCCCGTTTGGCAATCCGTTTTTAAACTTACCTTCGTATTTGTCGGTGCCTTCGGCTACACCCTTTCCGTCGGCAAGACCGTTCTTGCAGTCGCCGGTATATTTGCCGGAAATCTCCGGTTTTAATACTTTACAGGGGTCCTGCGAAAATGCATTGAACTGGCTTAATACCAGTGCAATAATGAACAAAAATGATATTGATGTTTTCATGTTACTGTGCTGCTGTCAAGTTAATAAAGTAGTTTGTTAACACTGATAAAATTAAATAAATTCCGCATTAAAAAACAGTCAATATTTGAGACCTGCATAACTTTTCCGGAAAATGTCGGCAACTTCCGAGGCAGGTCACCCTCAGATTTCTTTCTGGTAAATCCTGTATCGCCGCAAGGGTTTCGCATTCAGTTTCCGGATAGCGTTATTCATCGGGTTATTATCTTCCAGCACATAGTTGATCTCCATCCAGATATCGTCAGTGTAAAGCGATTCGTACAAAGCGCGGTAGATTAAACTGTCAATCCCTTTGCCATGGTATTCGGGTACAACCCCAAGGGCAAACAGGCGGTAGCTGGTGAGTTTCGGCAGTCCTGTCAGAAGCTTGAGCCACCCGAAAGGAAGAAGGCGTCCATTAAGCCCTTTTAATAAAACATTCGCATTCGGAAGAGCGATGGCAAATCCGATTGTATTGCCTTCGGAATCTTCGGCAAATAAAACACCTTTCGGCTGAATAATAGGTTTCAGATCGCGGCCGATAGCCTCCGCTTCGGCTTTTGTAACAGAAGTATATCCCCAGTTATGCGTAAGGCTTTTGTTCGACAGTTCGATCACCCTTTTCACGTCATCGACGTAATGTTTCATGTCGACAGGGCGCACCTTAACACCATACCGCTTTGCAACGTTATCGGTCTGTGTCATTATCCTGTCGGGGATTTTATATCCTTCGGCCCCTGAAATATAATATATAAGCAGGTCTTTGATTTTCAGCAGGTTAAACCTATCCATCTGGGTGACATAGTAGGGAGGATTATAAGGTGCCATTACGGTTGGCGATGGAGTAAATCCCTCAATCACGAGTCCCCATTCCTGCGAAACAAAGCTCCAGGGACCACGCATGTGTGTCATGTTGTTTTCGCGAAGCCATCCCTCTGCAGCATCGAGCAGCATTTGGGAAGCAACATCATTTTCGATGCATTCGTAATACCCGAACAGCCCGATAGGTTCTTTCCAGGTTTCGAGTGCAATCAGGTCGAGGAAAGCGGCTATGCGGCCGATGTCTTTCCCTTCATCTTCGAGCAGGAAAAGCGCATATTTGCAGTGATCGAGCGTGGGGTTGCGCTTTGAATCAAACTGTGACCTTTGCTCATCCAGTAAAGGCGGTACCCAGACCGGGTCG
>CAISRK010000142.1 GCA_903887815.1 uncultured Bacteroidales bacterium
CAACAACAATACAAGCCACAAATGCCCGCAGGATGTGTATGTATGGAAAATCACAGCCAAATTCCGCGATGGTACCATTTGGACAAACAAGGATGTGGGTGAGCATGAAGGGTTGTCGGATCCGGTTTATGGTACAATTACTTTGATACGATAAGTGTGCGCCCTGTGTTTTAGCGCCGCAAGGTTTAAATCATGCTTGACGAACGGAATTAAATGCAGCAAAAAACAAGCTGATATCCGACAAGAAAACAGTTGTTTAAGATGGTTTTAAGAGGGCCCGCTGAACTGTAGTTTAATAAAATTAACAATTTCGTTCATAGCTTCCGTGGCTTCGGGAAACATTGGGGCTAAGAGTGGGTAGCAATGGACCATTCCAAATCCTTTCCGGAAGGTAATATTTACACCGGCGTCTTTTGCTTTTAAATAAAACTTTTCACCGTCTTCGTATAATTCATCGTCAACCCCGGAATTTATAAAAATCGGGGGCAACCCCCTCAGGTCGCCAAACAGAGGTGATATTAGTGGCAAACTTGCTTCAGTGTTGCCTGCATAGTATTTACTGAAAACAGTCCAGGAGTTTAACGGTGCCGGCGACAGCCTGTTTTTCGTATGAAACGAATCGCTTGAGCAGGTCAGGTCGGTCCAGGGTGAAATGGCTACAGCAGCAGCCGGCATGGCTATACTTCGCTCTTTTAATGCAAGCAGAGTGGCCAGGCATAAACCTCCGCCGGCCGATTCACCTGCGATAATGATATTCTCATGCTTAAATCCCGACAACAGAAGCCATTTGTAAATGCTTACAGAATCGTCCAAAGCTGCAGGAAAAGGAAATTCAGGGGCAAGACGGTATTCATAAACCAGGTTAGTGATACCCGTTATTTTTGCAAATTTTGATACAAATCCCCTGTGATCGTTGCAGGAACCGGCAACATACCCGCCGCCATGGACATATAAAATCACTTTCGTTGGATCAGAACCTCCAGGTATCAGCCATTCCGATCTGATTCCTTCGATAAGCTGTTCTTTAACACTGATTTCTTTGGGAACAGAAGCATACCTGTTTGCAACCTTTTCGCAGCGGTCCCTGAAACCGGGTATGGATGTATTAAAATCAAAAACTTCTTTTTTAAAACTACCCCTTAACAAATGCGTGTTTCGTATAAAAAGATTGAATAGTCTGGCTTTGAAGCTTGTCATTGAAATAGTCTTTTATCCAGAAAGATACTATCGCTAAATTATAAATCTTTTTACTGCAATGCATTGTCCTATAGCGAATTTCCCAGGAAACCGCCAACTTCCATCATGTAGGCAATACCGCAGTGAACAATAATTCCGCCAACGATAGAGTTGGTTTCGTATGCAATAACGCCTAATATCATTCCCCCGAAGAAAGAACTAATTGTTTCGCCCATAGGTTTCCCGAAATGAATAAATACATACATGCATGCCATTGTTATGATGGCTCCTTTACCCATATACCGCGCAAGTGCATATACTACGAAGCCGCGGAAGAAGAGTTCGATGGCGACATAATCGAAACCATACAGAAACTCGTAGATGCCGGTTTTTACAGCCAATATCGGGCTAAAATTGTCGCCTTTCACAAATGCTTTGAACGTTGGATACTTGTGCAGGAAATCGGTTTGAGTAGAAGCAATAATTATAAGGGGAACCATGAACAGCAGCAGGATGAAGTAGGGTTTTATACTGACACCCTTAAGTTTAAATCCATAAAACGGGGTTGTTTTGCTGTGTCCTGAAAACTTCCAGAATACGAAAACCAGTAAAAAAATCACCAAAGCGCGGATTACCTGGCCGGCGCAACGAATAAGGAAAACATCATAAACGCCTTTGTTCATTGTTGTTACCCAGTCCCTCTGCTGAAAAATGTACGTACGGAAAGAAAAAGCACAGATGATGTATAATACGGCAATCCAGAAAGAAAAATTCTTAAAAAGATCAGTTCGTTTGTAGAAATAAATATATGCCAGAAGAGAGAATAAAACAGGGATGCTGTAGAATATGATATTAGAGAAAAAGAACGTGAGCGTGTACCTGCCCGGGTCCATAACCGAAGTAACATCGTACCTGTATTGTGCGAAAATACTAAGGCTAAGGAATCCCATTATCACCAGAAGGTATGGTAATTTTACCTCTTCTTTCCAGAATGTTATAAGGTAGCCGTATATTTTACGCATTCCAGCAGGTTACAGATTAATATGCTACTGGTTCAGATGACTTAAACCAAGGTAAAAGTGATTAAATTGTTCTTATGTATGAGCCATTCTCTTTACGCAATTCCACCTTCCCATCTATTTTAGTAACGGCAATATCAGTGTTGTTAAAACGGGCTTCTTTTGCTTTATCGGTTATTGTGCGAATATAACTGCCGTTATCTTTTCGTAATTCAACTTTGCCATCTGTTTTTGTAACTACTACAAGATCGCCGGATGCATTAAGCTGGGCCGAGACAGCTTTATCAGTTATCGTTCTGATATAAGAGCCATTGTCTTTTCGAAGTTCAACCTTATCGCCGTTCATTTTAATTAAATTCATAATTCCAAGTTTTAAAACAGGTTAACTCATAAGGATTTACAGTTCAGATAGTTTTGTATACATGTCATTTAATAG
>CAISRK010000143.1 GCA_903887815.1 uncultured Bacteroidales bacterium
ATCCATATTACCGGCAAGCCCAAAAGCCTCCAGCATGCCTCTTCCCCTCTCGGCGATCGCATTAGGAGGCAGATTATACAAAGCACCAACCAGCGATAAAAACTCGTTAGGAGTCAGAACATCATACAACTCAGCTAATTCAGGAACATAGCCAATCAGGCTTTTAACCGCCAGCGGATTCTGTTTGATATCATAGCCTTTAATTGTGACATGACCGCTGAAATCGGAAATCAAACCGCACAGAATTTTCACTGTGGTGCTTTTGCCTGCACCGTTTGGGCCTATATATCCGATAACCTGGCCGGGAAGTATATCGATTGAAATGTCTTTAAGTACCTGTTTCGATCCGTACGATTTGAACAGATTCCGGATGCTGATTATAGGCTCCATGGAATAATGAAAATTAATTAGTATCAGGCAAAAGTAGGAATATTTATAAATCAGAAATCTTTACCATAGCAGAATTCCCAAATGGAATAAAAAGCAATGGGGAACCATCTTTTCGGATAGTTCCCCATTTCACTCCCCGCAGCCGTAGCTGCTGTTTGTGGCCGGCGTTTGCTTCGCAGAATTCACAGATTGGCATACCATAAAGCATTGCCCTGTTTTTGTTCAAAGCCGTGAGGCTTTGTTTTTTCCGGCAAGGTTTCCGGCTGTAGTCTTCTTCACGAGGAAGAACTTTCAGCTTGATCCCGGGCTTCTAACCCTGGCCTTCTCAGGCTTCAGGTTTTCGGCCGCGCTTACGCGCTGTCGGTTTCTGCATTCGAAGCGGCGTTGAAATCTTGCCCGTAGGTTCGATAACCCCTGTAGGTATCAGAGACTTTGACATCCCCGGAAACCCCGGCTCGCCTGGCTGGCTTTCGGCCTTGCGGCTTCCTGCTTCCCCTTGCTTCGGCTTTGTCAATTTACCCGTTTCCGGGTTCCTCTTCTCAGCCGTACGCCGCGCTTCGGCGATCGTGTGAATTCGCATCCGGTTTCCTTGCGGATTCCGTTTGCTTGTCCCTGCATGATGAGTATCATCGGGTGCTTACTGCAACGGGGACCTGATCTTTTTTACTCCGACTGCTTTCCAGCAATTTTTTCAGCAGATCACAGGTTTCCAATTTGTTTCGTTGCCGATACTCTTTTTCTCCCTGCTCCCTGGCACCTTTCGGCGCACCTGGTCTTTTCTTCCTTGCGGTTAATCCGTCCAGGGTGTTGCATGCCCTTTGACTCTTTCATGCATTCCAGCTTTCAATATCTGTTAATGTTTTTGCTCTTGCGAGTAAAGAACTTTTGCAGTATCGGGGTCCGTATTTTCCTCCTTCTCAGGAGTTCAATATCTTCTCCAGGGCCGGTTACCATGATCTCGTCCGGTGAAATAAAATTACAACATTCAGCCACCTGATGTCAAGTATTTTTCGGGAAATCGCCTCACAATTCGTTAACACAGGTTATTAACAATTGTTAATAACATTGAAAATTTATAACAAACTGTAATCCAGTAAAATAAAATATAAATCAGGGATTACTGCTGAATATTTCAAGGGTGGGCCTGCCTTTTTTTAAACTAAGTACTTTGCACCGGACCCATTTTTTTGAATCAAAAGCACTTTCCGAAAAACCGCATTCTTGCACCTGAATGCTATTCCCAAGAATATCCTTTACAGAAAGTATATTCGAATCTCCTTGATTTGAAACCTTCTCAACTTCAAAACTATAAATTTCATCCACCGTATAAAAGGGATGTTTTGGTTCAAGGAAAATTCTGCCCGTGCAATTTATCTTATCGACCCTGCATGGGATTTCCTCCCCTTTTACAAGATTATACCCTGTATAATACTCCGAAGCCAGAAAATGCTTCAATCCGTTAAT
>CAISRK010000144.1 GCA_903887815.1 uncultured Bacteroidales bacterium
TGAAAACAGCCTTCAAAGACACTCCTATCGATTTTGATATTGTAAACGACAAGATATGTGAACTGAATGTTGCCAGCGTCGGCAGGGCAACAATCAGGGAAATCAAGCGTCTTGTCGATAATATTGAAACTGCTACGGGTAAAAAATTCATCCGTATGGAAATGGGTGTTCCGGGTTTGCCCCCGGCCCAGATTGGTACAGATGCCGAAATTGAAGCCCTCCAAAGAGGTGTTGCTGCAATATACCCGGATATTGATGGAATACCGGTTCTAAAAAAAGAAGTTTCATTATTTGTAAAAAATTTCCTTGATATTGATGTTGATCCTGCCGGTTGTATACCAACTGTTGGTTCAATGCAGGGCGGTTTTGCATCGTTTATGACGCTATCACGCATGCATGCCGACAGGGACACTACCTTGTTTATCGACCCGGGCTTTCCTGTACACAAGCAACAGCACAAAGTAATGGGTTTGAAATTCGAAAGTTTCGATGTGTACGATTACCGAGGAGAGAAATTGCGCGAAAAACTGGAATCGATATTCAAAAAAGGGAATATCCACTCAGCTTTATATTCAAATCCCAACAATCCATCCTGGATCTGTTTTACCGACCAGGAACTCAAGATAATCGGCGACCTGGCGAATAAATACAATGTAGTAATCCTCGAGGATCTTGCTTATTTCGGAATGGATTTCCGTAAGGATTACAGCAAGCCCGGAGTGCCTCCATACCAGCCCACTGTCGCAAAGTATACTGATAATTATATACTTATGATCAGCAGTTCGAAGGTATTCAGTTATGCCGGTCAGCGGATCGGGATGATGGTAATCAGCAATAAACTATTTAATACTAAGGCTCCCGACCTTTTACGGAATTACTCAAGCGACCAGTTTGGCCGCGCTATGATTTTCGGAACTGTCTATTCTTTAAGTTCAGGTACAGCTCACTCGGCTCAGTATGCGCTTGCGGCAATGCTTAAAGCTGCCAACGAAGGTAAATTCGACTTTGTGGAACAGGTGAAGGAATATGGCGAGAAGGCTAAAATCATGAAAAAACTGTTCCTCGATAGCGGTTTCACCATAGTGTACGATAAGGACATAGATAAACCAATTGCCGATGGTTTTTACTTTACTATTGCCTACCCGGGATTTAACGGGCCTGACCTAATAGAAGAGCTTCTTTATTATGGAATCAGCGCAATATCTCTTTCTATTACTGGCAGTGAACACAACGAAGGGCTGCGTGCCTGTGTTTCGCTGGTTAAGCGTACGCAGTTCCCCGACCTGGAATTCAGGCTTCAAAAATTCCATGAACATCATCCTGTCATATAATTAGCAATAAAAAACAATTACGCCTGCAGCTCGCTCAATATCAATAGCTTACAATAAGAAAGCTGATTTTTATTTTTACAGACCTATAATTGCTATTAAAGCATCGCTAACCGGAATTCGCATTTCCGGTTTTCAAGGGAGGCCGGTATTAAAGTAAAATGAGGACTTTGAGCTTTTGAACGGATTCGTGATCCGGCAAAAGTATTATTCTGATTTTTCGTTTCGACTATACTGATATAATTCATACGATATGAGAACGCAGTTCAAATGCTTTATACAGGTATGCCTACCTGCAGTCATTATCAACCTGTTTATTTGCTTCGCAACACAGGCCCAGACAATTCAGATAATGGGCAACTCCAACTCTGCCGCCACCCCTTTTTGCGGTAGTAATGGATTGAGGGTAACATACATTTTTCCTCCCGGTTTAACCACATCGAAAACTGTTTACGGGACTGATTGCTATACCGACGATTCGCCCATTGCATCAGCGGCTGTTCATGCAGGGCTCATCACATTTGAAAAGGGTGGCAAGGTAGTTATCGAAATTCAGGGATCGCAACCTGCATTTATTGCTTCGGCCAGAAATAGTGTGAATACTCAGGGCTATGCCTCCTGGGCATGCAGTTATGTTTTTGTGCGTCGTCCCGATCAGGTAGTAGCTGTCAGGCATGATTTGGTCCAGGGAGACTGGGGTATGCAAGCCAAAGTTTTTCGTACCGAGCCCGGTTCCGTTATAACCTATTATTTTCCTCCTTTTTCAGGTGCTTTTGGCGATATTTATGGCACGGATATATACAGTGACGATTCACCTATTGCAGTGGCTGCAGTTCATGCAGGGCTTATAAAAAAGGAAACCGGCGGTATTGTATGCATCAAAATTCTTGGGCCCCAGGATTCGTATTTATCCACAACAAAAAATGGGGTAACATCTAAGAGTTTTGGATATTTCCAGGGAAGTTACAAATTTATTATAGCCAATTCTTCAGGTTCTGATCCCGCCGCAACAGGCGGCACCATCCAACCACCGGTTACAGGGATTGAACCTGCTACCGGGGGGGGGAATACAAACCCGTCAGCGGTTGTTGATTCAACGGATACCAGGACAGAAAATGATACCATTCCTTTATTGATTATCTGTTCGAAGACCAACCCTAGCAAACCCGATGCAAGTGATGGATCAGCAAAAGTTACGGTGTTAAGTGGTTATGCTCCGTTTGTTGTTTATTGGTCAAGTGTTGCCTACACTCCCGAAATAACCGGGCTTAAAAAAGGAATTTATAAGGTCGCCGTTATGGATAGCAAAGGTCAGAAAGCCTATTGCTGGCTTGAATTAACAGATGAGGACGTTAAGAAAACTCCACTGACAATAGTATGTTCAAAAATAAATCCAGGCAGCGCCGATGCACGCGACGGATCAGCCGCAGTTGCTATTAAAGGTGATCCTCCATTCAAAATTCTTTGGTCGAACAAATCAACAACACCGCTTGTGACAAATCTTTCAAACGGGATTTATAAGGTTGCAGTGGTTGATAAACATGGGAATATACAGGTATGTGAAGTGAAACTGGATGCTGAAAATAGAAATATACCTCCATCAACACCCCCTGGTTCAACAGAACCACCTATACCAGAACCCGCCGGAGATCTCGAAGTAACCTGTAGTGCAACCAAAGTAAAGCAAATCGGGGATTATGAAGGCACTGCTTCTGCAATTGCAGGCAAGGGCACTCCGCCTTATAAATATGCCTGGTCGAATTATTCTACCGGAGCTGCCATAACAGGCCTTGGTATTGGAACATACAGCGTTAACGTAACAGATGCCAATAACCGGAAAGGCCAGTGTTCAACGATTGTTTTATGTGAATGCATTATACCACCATTGAGTATTAAATGTACTGAATTCGTAACAGGAACAGAACCTTATAAAAACACTATTCTTGGGGTTGAGATAAAAGGGGGTGTTCCTCTATTTAAGTATAAATGGTCGAACGGAAGTACCTCTGGCACTCTTAACAACCCGCCTCCTGATGAATATACTGCAACTGTTACGGATGGTGTGGGGCAAAAAGCATCGTGTAAAATTCGTAATGGTAACCATCCTAATAGTTTAATAGTATATTGCGATAAAAAGGATTCCCAGAATGGAAATGATGGTGAAGCATGGGTCAAGGCCGAGAACGGAACACCTCCATATGTGTATAAATGGAATAATGGGTCAGCAAATGAGCGTATTACCGGGTTGTCACCGGGAACATATTCGATTACTGTAACCGACAATGTCGGTGGAACAGCTTCCTGTTCTGTTGAAATTAAGGCTCCTGCGGTTCCTTTGCTTATCGAATGTGGGAAATCGGATCCTGATATTAATTCCAAGGTTCTGGATGGCAAGGTATGGGTGAAGGTGATTTCCGGTAAGCCTCCTTATAAAGTTGATTGGGGAATGCAGGATATTGATAATTCCAAACTTAAGGTTGATGAAATAATATCAGGTCTTCCGGCCGGAGTTTACACCGTGAAGGTTACTGATGCGAGTAAACAGTCGGTAACATGTGAATCGATATTAAATTATACACCCGCGAGAACAACTTGTCCTCCAAAGGAATATCTTGTTGCAAACCTTCTTACCGGATCCGATTATCTAAATGTGATAAGCAGCGCAATAAAAGAAACAATTGAAAGAGATAACAGTAAGATATATGAAGAATTAATAGCCGGTTATGCCAAAGCAGGCTGGCGTTGTAAATATGTTGGAATTGCACTGGGAATTTTCGAAAAAACCCCGGGAAAAACCTACACCTATAAAGTGCTTTCTGGCTTTCTATCGAATGATGAAATAAAGGCTGAATTAATCGGAATGAAAACAACACATTACAGGTTACTTGATTTCTCACTTCCTCTGACTTTTGAATACGATCCTGATCATACATATAATTACTGGGCCATGGAACTCGAGGACAATGAACCTGAAGATTATGCTCCAAATGGCGGTGTTATGTCAATTATGAA
>CAISRK010000145.1 GCA_903887815.1 uncultured Bacteroidales bacterium
AAAATTACTATTATTTTCGTATTGCTGTACCTAAATTCTTAAAATAATAAATATGCTGCCCGAAAGCACTTATATTATAAACATGTGGTGATTTTTTATGTTCGAACCCGTTCATTCTATTTCTGACTTTACTCTGATTGACACTACGCTTAAAGTTGAAAATAATGGAGTATTTTCCGGGTAGTTGCTAACATTAAAAGCAAAGGGAAATTATTTCATATATCGAAAAATGGAAATCAAACCGGTTCAAAACCAGGAAAGATAGCACTATTTAATTGTTTTTAAAATAACGGCATTACAGGAAATACCTGCAGTTTATTCAGGATGTTTGATCTCGGTCCTTGCTATTTCATCGAGGTATTGATTCAGGGGAACCGGTTTATGGGTTTCGGACCAGGAAGCAGTTACATCATACTGGTGTTTCATTTCGGTGAAATCGAGGAGGGCGAAATTTTCATCGAAATCGGGGATATAAACATAGGTGCGGGCTGCCAGGTCAGGGTACTTCTGCTGAATCTCTTTCATGCTCTTTATAAACCCGTTTGCGGCAAGGTTATCGATCCAGCGGCCCAGTTTATCGATGGTGCGTGAATCAGTATTACCGAAATTCTCTACTTCGTTGCGCAATTGCTGGCGGGTATCGCTTTTGCGGCTGACAATAATAAGTGTATCCACTCCCATGCCCCTGTATTTCTCAAACTGGAGAACGGCTTCATAAGGAATATGGTCGTCGGACACACCGCCATCAACAAACGACGAATTCGGAAGCCCGAATGATTCGTTAAAGTTTGCAGGTGGGAAAAGGATGGGTATCGCCGTTGATGCAAGCAATGTTTCCACCAGGTTGTAAGCGGGATTGCTTTCATTGTTTATTTTCACATTGCTCAGGCGGTAGGTTGTTGCAAAGGGCGGTACAATGTCGACTGCCGAAACGGATATGGAACTTTTGATTGGCAGGTCGCCGATATTCGTATAGCAAAGGCTGTCGTTTACAACCTTCATAAGCAGGTTCTCAAGCGGCACAATATTCACGGGTAACGACCTTCCCATGCGGGTAAAGACATCCTGGTTATGGAGACTGAATAAAAGGGATGTGTAACGGTTCCAGCTGAATTTATTTTCGAGGATGCCGTTCAGCATTACCGTATTGATAGCGCCTGAACTTGTTCCGGAAATAAAACAGATATCGGAAAGCCAACCGTTTTTATGCAGGGTCTCGAGCAGTGCCGCTTCCTGCACAATCCTTGCAGCTGCACCTGTAATCACCAGGGCAGTGCCGCCACGCTTGCTGTAGGCAATGGGTTCAACTTCGGCTTGCGCCCGTATTTTCCAGGCAACAAGAACCGTAAAATAAATAAGCAGAAACAGCAACAATGCGAAAACTGCTATTTTCAACACCTTCTGCATCTTTCAACTTCCTAAAATCAATATAAAAACCAGCTTATCAGGGACATACAAAGCTAATTAAAAATGCAGAAAATTGCAAGCATCATTTACAGATACTGACAGTGAATGATTCAGCAAGCCATATTTGCCAATCTATCAAGAAGCAATTTTGATTTAAGCAATCTCAAAATGGATATTTTTAATCCCAGCTTATTCCCCGCCATTCACCATACCCGAAATAATCCCTTTCGAATGTTTAATATCGGCATAAATTACACCGCACAAATGAATAACAACGAACGTATACATGAGGTACTGTCCGAATCCATGAAATTCTTTAATTAAATGACGCGCAGGACGCTCCAATCCGAGGTCAGAGCCAAAGGCGAGCAGCAATCCTGTTGTAGCCATATATAAAACGAGCAGGTAAAACAGCGCATAGCCAAATTTTACAACCAGGTAATGTTTATTGTCATTATTCAGTGTATCCTGCCCGTATAAAGATAGGGAACTTTTAATTTTTGAACGCAGTTTTTCTTCCGGCGAAAGCGTAAACTCAATAACAACCCGGGAAAGAAGCAGGAACGACAAGCCAAAACCAAGAAATTTATGTAGATCCCAAAGTTTGTCGCCATATTCGTGAGCCACAGCCCAGGCCTGGTCTTCGGTTACAACCACGCCCTTCTCTTTCAGAACGGACTGAACCATGGTTGAATTCTTCCTTGAATTGAACAGGGTTGATTCGAACAAAACCGTGAGAATCAGGAACGAGATAATAAGAAATGTCATCCAATGCCAGATGCGGATCGATGCCGAGTGTTTCTTCATGAATGGCGATTTACCCGGGATTACCGGCGTTACAGTCTGTTTCATAAGCTTTTATGTATTAATGCCGGAAATTGGAAAAAGGTTACCAACACACAAAGCTACAAAAATCCCTCTTTACTTCGTGAATCTATAAACCACTGCGCACTACGGAGAGGAATATTGAAATAATTCAAAATTCATATTTCATAACAATAACCCCATCAACCTATCAACCCATCAACCTATCAACCT
>CAISRK010000146.1 GCA_903887815.1 uncultured Bacteroidales bacterium
AGTATAGCAGGGAAAACCATGCTTCCGTAAAACCGTCGTTTCTCAGCCTGATCCATAATAAAGGAATTGCATTACGAAAGTAGTGCTTTTTTGACAGGTTAAGGAAAGTACTCTGTGAACTTAAGATATGTAATCCGGATCCTGGGCACAGCTATTTATTCCTAAACGAACCGCTATTGCTTAGGTACTGTCGATTTAGCTACTGTAAATACTCGGTTGATTGTAAACCCGAGAAAAATTCCACGATCAATCCATTTATTATTTGTTTCGGTTATAAAGCCCGGTTCGGTCATAGGCTGAGCATTTGTAAGCCTGAATTGGAACACATGTCCGCCGGTTTCAAGATCTACTCCTAAGGATAAACAATTCTCATACTTGTCGGCTGTGGTACCGGGTATGAGGTAAAAATACTCAGCGTTTACCGAGGTGCGTTGCGATACTTTGTATCGTCCGCTCAGGCCAACTGCGAAAATATTATTCTGATCGGTTCTGAGGGAAACAAGATTTTTATGAATATACGTTGGCGTAAGTTGCAGCGAAAGAGAATTTGAGAACTTGCGTGCTATCAGCAGTTGTGCCACATACGACATGCGTGATGTGAAATAATTCGTTCGTGAAGTATCGGCCCATTTGAGCGAATTCAGATAAGCTCCTCCGAAAAAGGACAACGAGATAGGCATATTCCTCGCGCCGCTGCATTGCCTTAGTATCTTTGCTTTAAAGGATCCATCAAAGGTTTTTTCGTATGAACTGCGGCCGAAGCCCAGGCTCAGCCAATCGTTGACTCCGTATTCAAATCCAAGCCTGATTTTGGATTGATCAAGACCCCACATATTATATGCACCTGAATTAATTGCCCCGAAATTGTGTTCAATTTCAAACTGGAGCGTTCCTTTTGCAGCATTTTCAATCGATTGTCCGAGTATGACACGGGTTGTTTTGAATGTTGCATAGGAATAATCTATCTGGGGTTTATCATCCTTGAGCATATCCATCAAATCCTGTGCGAAAATTTTTCCGCTGCATGCGAGGAACACTAAAATGACAATAATTACTTTATTCTGTTTCATAACGTGTGAATTATTTGCAAGTACTGGCAACGTATTATTTGGTAATTGAGCATTTGTTAAATTTAATATCAGGATCGTTATATCCGGTGCAATATCCTTTTATTTTAACCGGTGTACCTGCTTTCAGAGCTGAAGCTTCATCATTGTGCTTTTGGTACATCTGGCAGCTTATCGTTTTATCACCGAACAACGAATCGGCCGCCATAACGAAAATTACCGAAACCAGCGAGTCATTTTTATCCACCCGGGTGAAGTTACCGGTTAGCTCAATCACTTTGCCTGTGTAAAGGGAATCAGCAGTTTTTGGATTCTCATTGTACTGCTTCCAGATATCCTCCGTAGCCATCGAATAGGCTGGTGTAGCGGAATCAATATCTTCGTGTGGTTTGTTCACATAAAATTTCCATACGAGTGCTGCAGCAACTAGACCTACCGCTGCCAGTATAATTGCAATTCGGAATACTTTTTTCATGGTTTTTGCTTTTAATTAGTTATTTGGCATGCCCTGGCGGACCCATATGTCGACTTTAGCCAGGTCGCATGGCGAAAGTTGTCCGGCATCCTTAGGCATAGCCGAAAATCCCGATTGATGGTAAATCGCTCCGTATATGCGTGACATATTATTTTTTACTTCGGTATAACTGTCAGTAAGAATACTCCCGGAAGCATTGTTCGCGTTGTGACACGAATTGCAGTAGCCGGCAAATACCGGCGCAACTGAATTTGAGTAAGTGACGTTGCTGGTATCGCAACCCCCGCTTCCGGGATAAAGGTCTTCTTCATTATCATTATAACATCCGCTGATGGAAATAACAATTGCAATTGCAAACAACAGTATTATACTCAGCAGGGTTCTATTTGTAATTCTGGTAAGGCATTCCATAGTATATTCTTTTAATTTGATTTTTACTTTGATTGGAAGATTCAGATTTCAACCGATAATGACCATATTGTTCCTGTGAATTGAACTTTTAACAGTCTGTAATCTTGTTTGCTCGATTGTTGAAATTACGGGCAGG
>CAISRK010000147.1 GCA_903887815.1 uncultured Bacteroidales bacterium
CTGAAGGCTGCATCCGCCCGTTGGTTATAAGTTCTTCGGCTTTCTTTATATTAACTGCGCTCCAGTTGCTGTCTGGTTTTCGGGGTGTGAAACGGATGCAGTAACTTTCCCCGTCGATTGATTTCCTTATCCCGTCGATCCAGCCAAAACAGATTGCTTCATCCACGGAATGCGACCAGGTCATGCTTTCTTTTTTTACCGAGATTTTGAAGTAACCAACCCAGAGTTCTTTTTCTGACTGTTGGTTAGCCGAAAGCCATTTTCTGAAATCTGTTGCGGTTTTAAAAAATACAGCATTCATAAGCAATTGCGTGCATGGTTCTTAGGATTAGAAAACCTCAGAGATGATTATATTTCAGTAGTTCCCGAAAGGCGATGCCAGAATATATTGTTTTGTTTAAAGCAAATACTATTCCTGTTTCTGACTTTACTTTGTAAAGACATACTGAATAATATTCGCTCCCATCTGCAGGGCTTTCAGCCTTTTCTCAGGCGAATCCTTATGTACTTCGGTATCTTCCCAGCCATCGCCGAGGTCGCATTCGTAATCGTAAAAGCAAACCAGGCGTCCTTCCCATATAAGCCCAAACCCCTGGGGCGGTTTCCCGTCGTGTTCGTGTATTTTGGGTAAACCATTCGGGAAGTTATAGATTTGATGGTAAATCGGGAAATCGAAAGGCAATTCAACGAATTCAAGTTCTGGGAATACCTTTTTCATCTGCGGCCGGATGTATTTATCGATGCCATAATTGTCGGAGATGTGCAGAAATCCTCCGGCAATCAGGTAGTTGCGGAGGTTAAGGGCTTCCTGGTCGCTGAAGATTACGTTTCCGTGCCCGGTAGCATCAAGGTAAGGATAATTATATATTTCAGCGCTTCCTACTTCAACTGTAGCATATTCCTTGTTTATACTGGTTTTCAGATTCTTATTACAGAAATCAATCAGGTTCGTCAACGAAGTAGGGTTGGCATACCAGTCGCCACCGCCGTTGTATTTCAGCAATGCTACCTGGTAGGTGCTTTGCGAAAACCCGGTTATACATAGTGTGATACCCAGGGCAAGCAGTAAACAATATCTTTTTATCATTTTTCGTTGGCAATATTAATTATATGGCAGGCTATGATTGCTGCCGTTTCGGTTCTGAGCCTCGATGGCCCGAGGCTTACGGGGGCAAACCCATTTTTTATGGCCGAATCCATTTCTTTTTGGCTGAAATCGCCTTCGGGCCCAATAAGGATGGTACAATCTCCCCCGCTGTAGGCATTTTTAAGGTGCATTGGCTGAAGTTCTTCCACATATGCAACAAACCGTGCAGGCGGAAGGTTCATTCTGATGAACTCTTCGAGTTTCGCCGGCTCGTGCAGAACCGGCATGTAAGTTTTCAGTGATTGTTTGGCTGCCGAAATAATTATCTTTTTCAGGCGGTCGGTACGGATCTGGACCCTTTCGGAATGCTCGCAAATCAAAGGTGTAATCTCATCAATGCCTATTTCGGTGGCTTTTTCGAGAAACCATTCGAAACGGGCAATGTTTTTGGTCGGGGCGACAGCCATGTGCAGCCTGAAAGGGCGTTTCCCATAATCCTCACTTACATTGAGGAGCATTACGGGGCAGTTTCGGGTATCCTGCCCCAGGATCTGGCCTTCGTAAAGATTCCCCTTCCCGTCAGTAAGATTTATTTTATCTCCGTTTCGCATCCTCAGCACTTTAATGCAATGAAACGATTCCTCATTGCCAAGTGTTACCGGGCAAGGGAGCGCTTCAAAAACAGGATCGATGAAATACAGCTGCATGCTTTACTATTTAGTGCAAAGATACAAAAACACCGGCAACAGACAGGATGCGCATATCGCGTCATCCTAAAAAGAAAAAGCCCTCCGGAAGGAAGGCTTTATTGTTCACCTGTCACGTCCTGAAAAAAGTTGACTAATAAAAGTCAACAATATGAAAAAGAAAGAATTAAAAGCAAAGGCAACTCCCCAGGTGAAGGCATACAGTGTGGCCTTTAAACTGACAGTAGTTCGAGAATTCGAGAAAGGGATTCTCAACAAGGATCAAATTCAAATCAAATATGGCATTGGTGGCAATTCCAGAGTTTTGGAGTGGTGCCGTAAATATGGTAAATTGCACTATCCAAAGAAAGGATTCTTAGGCCGTCCAATGAAAGATCCACAGAAACAGCGCATCAGAGAACTGGAAAGACAGTTAGAAGAAGCCAACCTAAAAATATTGGCTTACCAGAAGCTCATATCAAATGCAGAGCAAGCAGAAGGTATTAGCATCTTAAAAAAAGACGTAGCCAAACAATTAATGAGCTTGCCAAAACCTACCCCAGAAAAATAAGTATGTTTTGTGAGTTGTTTGGCTACAGTAAACAAGCTTATTACAAGCAGACTCAATCTAAAGTACAATCTCTTGTGAAATTGGAGAACGCTAAATCCTTGGTATTAGGTTTACGCAGACAAATGCCACGTATAGGGACCAGGAAGTTGTATTATCTGTTACGGGATGAGTTTTTCCAAGACCAAATAAAAATGGGAAGAGATAAACTATTTGATCTTTTGAGAAATGAAGGATTATTGATTTTAAAACGTAAACGGTATACTATAACTACCAATTCGAAGCACTGGATGAAGAAATACCCTAACTTGATAAAGGATCTTACCATTCATCGACCAGAACAGGTATGGGCAGCTGATATTACGTATATAGATACAATGGAAAATGGGAATTGCTATTTACATCTAATTACAGATGTTTATTCAAAGCAAATCATGGGTTACGAACTATGTGATAATATGGAAGCTTCTTCTACTCTCAAAGCTCTGAAAATGGCGATAAAGAACCGGCAGTATAAAGAACAGACCTTAATACATCACTCTGACAGAGGATTGCAATACTGTAGCAAAATCTATACAGAAACACTGATAAACAATAAGATAATCATCAGTATGACAGAAAACGGAGATCCCTATGAAAATGCTGTAGCTGAAAGAGTCAATGGTATCCTGAAAGATGAGTTTGGATTGGCAGAGCAGTTAATAAATAAGGATGATGCATATAAACAAACTGCTCAAAGTATTGAAATCTATAATTCATTAAGACCCCATTTAAGTTGTCAGATGCTTACTCCTAACAAAATGCATCTGCAACAAAAAATTACACTAAAACGCTATAAAAAAATATCAAACATTTTTGAGAATGTTTGATATTTTTTAACCACTTTTGAACATCAATAAATAGTCAACCTATTTTAGGACTCTACA
>CAISRK010000148.1 GCA_903887815.1 uncultured Bacteroidales bacterium
GGCGTAGGATAGGCTAGGTTGCCGTCAAAGTACACATCTTTAATATCCGGGTAGGAAGCAATCGACTTTTTATCATCACTCAGGTTCACCGGAACCAGTTTACTGTAATCCTTTGTGGTTTTATAAATAACAGCCCTGGGTCCCGGGATAAGAGCATCCTGCCTGCCGGCCTTGTGTTCGGATTTTTTTGTTGTACAACATGCCGAAAACATGCAACTGAGAAATAGAATCACGGAAAGGGTGCTGAGGCGTTTCATAATGATTTGTTAATATTAAACAAAAATAGCGTTTCAGGCGTTATCCCTGACTATGTTGAAAGAATTATTGATAAATTTGTGGCCCTTAACATTGTCGCTTTAATGTTGCTTTTACACAACTTGTGCATGTAATGTTTAACTAATCGATTTTGTTTTTGAGAGTTAATAACCAAATTGTTGAAATTTCTATGAAAAGAATTCTGTTTACTTTAGGAATTGTTGCATTGCTGGGTTTTTCGGTCTTTGCGCAGGATGCTACAACACCGGTAGCTGATAATCCGAATTCTCCTGTTATTGTATTTGAGAAAACTACCCATGATTACGGTACCGTAGTGCAGGGTGGCGATGGCAACTGCGAGTTTAAGTTCAGGAACACGGGAGTAGAGCCACTTATACTTGCAAATGTAACTTCTTCCTGCGGCTGTACAGTTCCCGAATGGCCGCGCGAACCTATAATGAAAGGCAAATCAGCCTCCATCAGGGTTAAATACGATACCAACCGCATAGGGCAGATCAACAAGTATATCACGGTATTGTCAAATGCAAAAGTGGGATCGGTTCAGCTTCATATCATGGGAAATGTAATTGAAGCTCCTGCCGGGGCACAGATGCCTCAGAATATGCTTAGCCCGGGCGCAGCTCCTGTTGCAAAATAGGTTTCCTAGTTACATAAAAAATATAAGAGGCTATCCCGATTTTGGGACAGCCTCTTTTTCTTTCCATTTTGTCTACTCCGGAGTATCAGGTTTTAAAGTGTTGCTCTCAGTGTCACAAATACATTTCTTCCCGGGGCACTGATACCGCTTGCAAAATTCCGGTAATGCTTATCAAGTATATTTTCGACACCTGCCTGGAGACCTACATACCTGTTGATCTGGTAAGCTGCTTTCAGGTTTAGGGTAAACCATGCCGGCATACCATCAGCCGTGGCATAGGCCTCGTTGTCTTCGCCACTTGGACTGTAATATTCTATATGCTTCCATGCGTTGTAGCGCGCATAAAACTCGGCAGTAAACCTGCTCATATCAAGTTTTACTGAAGTAAGGCCAAAAACAGGAGGTATATGGTCGAGCGGGACATTTTCATCGTTCACCTTACCATAAGTATAGGTCAAAGTGCTTTGGAACGAAAGCGATTTGCTCAGCTTGGCCAGTATATTCCCCTCGAAACCGTAAATTGTTGCCTTGGATGCATTTTGCATGGCGTTTACAGCCGAAAGAGTGCCGTCAAATAAAATGGAATCCTGGCCATTGTACAGGGATGGTCTTACAACAAAAGCATCGGCAAGTAAGGTGTAATAGCCTGTAATGTCAATCTTCAGGAAATCACCAAAGGTTTTACCAACAGAAAGCTCAGCATTGTAAGCATTTTCGGGCTTCAGGTCAGGGTTTGGTACAATAATTAGCTGGTCGGTACTGTTCGAATCATTCAGTTTCGTGAGATCATCGATGTTCGGGGCCCTGAAACCGGTTGATAGGTTTGTCGAAAACCTGAACCCATTGTCGGTTACATACACCAGGCCCAGGTTCCCGTTTACGGCCGTATTGTCCTGTTCCATAACCGGATTAAAAGGAAATTTGATAAGGTCCATCATTTGCTGTGTATACTTTGCATAAAGCGAAACATAATTGAACCTCACTCCCTGTGTGAAAATCAAGTTTTTAGTAATTTCCCAGTTGTTTGAAGCATAGGCAGCAATATTCTTCATATTGTCGCCGCCGTCAGGATAACGGCTTGCAGCATCGAAAGTAATATCGCCCGTATTGATATTCTGGTTATAGGCTTTTGAATCAACCTTATTCAAAAGGCCTTCCACTCCGTAGCGTAACTCACTCTTAGTGAATATCTTCTTCATAAAGTCAATATTCAGCGATAACACATTTACAGTTTCTTCCTGGTGCTTTTTCTTTGAATTTCCAAAGCTGCGGCTGATCCTGTCCTCACTTATATACTGGTATGCAGCAAGAACCTGTGCATGATCGTACAAACCTGTTGGCTTCGACCATTCATTTTTGAGAGAGATAA
>CAISRK010000149.1 GCA_903887815.1 uncultured Bacteroidales bacterium
GAGATTGTGATTGCATCCATTGATCGTGGGAGCGTTTTTCAGCGAGCTATACTTTCTAGCATCCAATTATTGGCATCCACAAGAGTTCTGATTAATTTGAGCCTGTGAGTTTATCAGCAGACCCTAAATACAGGGAAAATAAAGGACCGGGCAGTGAAATCATTTTTCACAAACACGAATGTTAAATGCAATGCCACGAATGCAATCCAGATGAGAGATGTTGTTTTCCAGTCAACTTTCTTTTCAAAAAACCTTAATACTCCGATATAAACAAATATAGTACCGGTAAAAATTACAATATCCTGAAAAACAATCGAATAAGGAAGAAACCAGGGGAGACCTCTGAGTAATACAAGACTGAAACCTACTACCTCGGCAGCACTCCACATCAGCCACCAACCCGGGCCTTTAATATTCCTGTTGGCAATGTATTGATACATAAATACCAGTACCTGCATCAGGTGAGTAACACCAAGTATAAATATAAATGTGCGCAGATCAATTCCCATATAGCTTCCCGGTTTCAATGTCCCTGCAGGACTTAGCCGATACAATGGCAGGTTAATTTTTCAAGCCCAGACTTCAAATTGGATTATCAAAGATAAATTTATTTTAGAATAAATCTGATTTCAAAAATAATTTCGGTTAATTTACAATGCCTTTACTGGATTTTACCTGAAAACGCATATGCTCCGCACACAGGGCGACAGTTCATGTTGTAAAAGCTGACTTAAAAGCCTGTTTGAAGTGAAATTATAAAACAGACCAGGTAAATTTATTTCTAAATTTGCTTAAACCACCTAACAAAAATAAATTATGTCGACGCTCACACAGGAAATGAAGGATATGGTTATGAACCAGCAATGCTTTCATGCTACAGTCAGCAAAGAAGGTATCCCTAACAATGCGCCTAAACGTTCCACCCGCGTTCTTAACGACGAAACCCTGGTTTTCACCGAAGGGGTCGGAGGTGCAACATACCGGAATGTACTTGATGGTTCGAAAGTAGCTGTAGCCGTGGTGAACCGCGAAATACCGGATGGTTTCCGGTTTATCGGCACACCCGAAGTACAAACCGAAGGCGAACTCTATGAAAGTGCCGCTGAAATGTCGCTCAAGAATGGTATGCCAAAGCCAAAAGCCGTTATCCTGGTCCATATCGACGAGATACATACCCTTAAGCCCGGGCCTATGGCAGGGAAGAAAATAGGATAAATTAATAACAGATTTTTTCTGCAAATGACAGGGTGGGTCAATTTTCAGTTGGCCTGGCCTGGAAGTTTGTATTACCAGCCAAAGATAGGATATCCAACCCTTAGGGATAATTCCCGCTCTTTGTCCGATTGCGGACCGGGGGACATTGATGAAATATTCATCTGCTTTTGCATTGAAATAACACCAATTTCTATTTCTTTAATCCATTAAACCAGTTTATGGTTTTAAGGCCCCAGGGCAGAAGGCTCAACTCATGATCGGTTCCCGGCAGGCTTATAAACTGGATTTTGTCGGCACCAGCACCTAGCGCTGCAAAACTGTTGTAAATAAGCTGTGACTGCACCGGGGGCACATTCATGTCGGCCGTACCATGGTAGAAATTGATTTTCGATGCTGGCATCCAGGCTGTTACACTGTTTTTTATCAATAGCGAACGCAGGGCAGCAAAATCAGCACCCGTGTCGAAATCCGAAATCATACTGCTTTTCAGGAGTACAGCAATTGTATCGTTGAGTTGGGCATTCACCTGGGTGTTAGTATACGTTCCGCCGAAAAGCTGGGGGATACGGGTAGCATATGGTTCCCTGAAGTATTTGCTGAGCGGATCGCTGTGTGCGCCAAATAACTGCTGCGAATAAATAAAATAAGGCAGGTACAACGGTCCCGGGAAAACGGGTTGAGCCAGTACATAATCCGACATGCTTATCAAATCGTATGCGCCTGCACCACAGGAGGTTGCTTTTACAGGAATATCGGTTTTGTTGTTCGCCTCTATGGTTTTAAGTGCCGAAAGGGTGGCCCAGCCTCCCTGCGAGTATCCCATCAGGAAGTTTTCGCCGTTGTATTTCACGGTAATATCCTTTTCAGCCAGTAGTTCATGGCAGGCCCGTATCATATCAATCACGGCACGATCGGTGGTTTCACGGTCATAATAAGGGTGGAGGATCTGGGCCGAAGCTCCGAAGCCGATGTAGTCGGGGATGGTAATTATATACCCGTTTCCGGCCATGTATTCCATCAGTTGGAAATAATAGCTGGTCGGGCTTTCGCTTGGGCAGGCGGATTTCGATGTATTCGTGCCATTCTGGAAACTGACGATAGGGAACGACGCATCGGATTGAGGCAGGCATACCAGGCCCGAAGCTGTAACAGCGGCACCCTTATAGGTTGTTTTATAGGTAATTTTATATACATCTACGGCATATACCGTTTTATTGATAATCGGAATGGCATCGGGATATAAATCTTTCCAGCCTCCCAAATCCTGCTTAATTGCATCAATCTGGTGTATAAGAATCTTTTGGTATGTAACCAGCACTTCGTTTGCCGGCTGTTCGTTGGGTGTGCTATCCTTTTTGCATCCCTGGAAAACGAAAATTCCGGCAAACAGTATCAGTCCCAGGACAAACCCGGAAAATGTTTTTCGCGCATGCTTGTATGTTAATTCCATAACCTTAAATTTGAATTATAAAAGTAATACATTAACACGTAATACCGGATTAGGTTTTAAAACAGGCGATTTTTGATAAAATAAATAAGGCTGATCCGGGCATGAACCGGCCTTGTATTTTGCGGGTTAATGGTTGCAAAAACCTACTTGTTATGAGTTTATCAAAATGATTATCATACAATTACGTTGTATTTCACCAGGCTGTTCCTACTGGCATTTTCTTTATATGTTCACTCCCCCGCCAAATAGAGTGTCGCTTTTCTTATCTTTACCCCGGGACAGAGCCCCGGGGAATTCTTTTGATTAAAATTCGATTCAATGAAAAAAACAATTACTCTTTTATTGATTTCCGCATTATGCGTAATTACTAGTAGAGGATTTTCTCAGACTCTCACATATACGGTTGTGGATGCAGGCCAGGTAAAATGCTATAGTTCAACAGCTGAAATAACGTGTCCTTCTTCCGGGCAAACTTTTTTCGGGCAGGATGCTCAATATTCTTTTCACCCTGCCAGTTATACATTGAGTCCTGATACAAAAACAGTATTTGACAATAATACCGGGTTAACATGGATGAGTAGCCCAAATACAACCAATACCAGGCCGGTTAAGACTGACAGGATGACTTTTGCCGCAGCTCAAACCTGGGTCGCAACTGTTAACGGATTAAGCTACGGGGGGTATAACGACTGGCGAATACCTACAATTAAGGAAATTTATTCGTTATATAGCTCAAGGGGCACAGATCCCAGCAGTTATACAGGCACAAATCTTTCGGTCCTGACACCCTTTATTGATACCAATTATTTTAAATTCAAATGGGGTAATACTGCCATTGGCGAACGTTTAATTGACCAGCAGTATGGATCTAATACTACTTTTATTCTAAATCCAAGTGGCTCCGGGTATCAGAAGTTATTTGCCGTAAATTTTGCAGATGGTCGCATAAAAGGGTATGATATGACGGATGCGCTGAGTGGTTTGCCAAAAACTTTTTATTTTCAATTGGTTCGCGGTCCGGTTACATACGGACTAAATAGCTTTATTGACAATGGCAATCAAACCATCACCGATTTAGCAACAGGTTTGATGTGGAGTAAAAATGACAATGGCACCGGGCTAAACTTTACGGATGCTTTAACCTGGGTTCAAACGAAAAATACAGGGAATTATCTTGGGTATAATGATTGGAGAATGCCGGATGTGAAAGAACTACAAAGTATAGTGAATTATTCGAATTCGCCCGACTACAACTCATTACCAGCCATCGACCTGAATTATTTTGTTTGCAGTGCAATTACAAATGAGAATGGCCAGGCTGATTTCCCTTATTACTGGTCCTCGTCAACTCATGCGCCATACAATACCACGGGGAATGCAACCGAAGCAGATTATGTTGCTTTTGGACGAGCTATGGGCTGGCCAGCAACAACAGGTGCATGGATTGATGTTCATGGAGCCGGTGCACAACGGAGTGATCCTAAAACCACTTCAAACTTTAATCCGGGAGCTACCGTCCACACTGTTGTAGTTGGTGGCATTACTTACACCGGATACTCCTGGGGGCCGCAAGGTGACGCTATACGTGCAGCAAATTATGTCAGGTTAGTTCGAAATGGGAGTATTACTACCGGCTTAAATAATGAACCTGGCAATGGTAAATTAAAAATTTATCCAAATCCATTCTTTTCCAGGATAAGTATACTGGGAGAAACAGGTTTGGAATATTATTCATTAACAAATCCCATAGGTCAAACCCTTTGGAACGGAACCCATATCGGACAAACAAATTTCTCGTCACTTGAACCCGGTATGTATTTTCTCAGGGTGAATACTCAGGGTTCCATTCTGACAATAAAACTTATAAAACAATAACTCTCAGACTAAGCACGAAACGAGAACAAAGAATCCCTTTAACTTTTAAAAAGGGCGGTAAGATGCATGGTTACCGGAAGTCACAACAACTTAGCTATAGCAATATAAACTTCTGGTGTGCATTCTACCCTGAAACATACACATTCTGACATCTGGCTTAAAAACATACCAGTATGGGACCCTTTTAAGGAGTGTCAGCGGACAAACACTTCGAAATTGTACCATATCAATAAATTGGTCTTCGCTTACACCAGTTTTTTCAACTTTATCGATTAATTTTGGTATTAAACTATTAGTATGAATTAAAATCGATAAAGAGTGGTCAACCAAAATCGGCGGATTCTGGTCAGTGTGTTTAGTTCACTCATATGGCTTTTCGGTGACGCCCCGTTTTAAAAAGTGGGTTCTGAACTCCACATTATCACAGAAAATAATTTATAGAACTTTGCAGTCATAAATAGCTTCTAAAAAGTTTATTGTATTTGTTACATTCAATTTAGAAGCTATTTATGCCCAGACAAAGTTTATTTTTTACAATTTCATTGATACGCCTATAGTAAGTATCGATACTCCCCAGCCTAATTCAGCCATTCCGGCAAATTTTTCGTTGAAGAAATAACGACCACCCGCAAATAAATTCAAAATGACATGACCATTGGTTGTTTTTGTATTCGGATAATATTCGGCATTTTTGCTTTCGCTGAATTTTGTTTTATCACTTTTAAAACCTAATAGCAAGCCGGCATAGGTATCAAGTTTAGCGACTAAAGCATAATGAGCATAGCCGCGGGCACCAATGATTAACCTTGAATTTATGACCTTGCCATATCCATAGCCTATATTTGGATCCTGTTTCGATGCAGAATAGCCTATAAAACCTCCGCATCCTATTGCGATCTGGCCATCAAGCAAATTATCTAAAACCAAATATTCAAATGAAATTGGGAATGCAGGAATAATTAGGTTATCCGATTTGCTATAGGGGAGTTTACCTCCTATACCAATACCAAGACTTATAACCTTATCCCCTTTTTTAAGAACTTTAGGAAATTCGGCTCGGGTATTGGGGATCAATGGAGAAGTGGATGATTTTGCGCTTGTGGTATTATTGATCTCATCTGTTTTATATTCATAAATTTCACCATCAAGTGTTTTGATTTTCACTACCTGATCAGATTGTTCAACAATTACACCTTTTACAGAATATCCGTTTTTTAGATTTAATATTACTACCTTAGTATCCTGTGCTATTAATACAGAATTTGCAAAACAGGTAATAAACAGTAAAAGAAAAAATAGCTTTCTTATCATCTCTGTTTTATTAAATTATTTAAATTCAATTATATCAGCTGTAACAGTGACTTTTTCTGTCACTACAATAAGTAAAAAACTTGTCTTGAAGTCAACTGTAACATTTGCTAATGCCTGGCCATCTTTCAGAGGAAAATTTTGCAATAAATCCTTCTTCGCTTCATAAACAAGACCGTTCTTACTTAGCCCTCCAATTCCAAAAATTTTAGTTGTGCTTGCACTGCCCATTGCATTTTTAATGGTTTTAAAGTTGTTTGAAGAAAGTGAAGCACTACCACTCATAATACCGGTATGTATTGCACAACTGGTAGCCGTAAAAACAATGATTGCAACTGCGATAAATAATTTAAAGGTTTTCATTCTAAATTGTTTTTGTTTTCCTACTCATTAGGCTTTTCGGAATACGCCCCGTTTAAATTAATGGTCGCTGGACTCCACGCATATTGATTTTTCAGTCACGAATGAATGTCAAAATAATAAAAGCATTTCATTGGAGGGTCTCTTGTCTGACTGCATTGTCATTTCTTTAACTTGCACATAACGAAGGACTAAACGCTAAAATAGCAAGATTTTAATATTAGTTACATCGGTGTATATTTGTTTAAATCAGTATTTCAGGTGTTTACGGCAATATTAGGTATAAAATAATAAGCGGTTTGAAAGTGTTAGTAAGCAGTTTAAAGCAAGAATAAAACCTGTCTGGTGCTTTGGCACTGTCAAAGATAATGGTTAAACGAACTTTTACATATATCATTTTGCAGTATATATTAATTCTAAATAAGAAAATGAGGTACTGTTGACAAGGCAGATCATCTGACCACCTTCCTCCGGTTTTGGCTGACAACTTATATTATTAGCAATCAATCAGATGGAATGGTCAGATTGTTCCGGCGGATACGGGTCAAGTTAGTCGGCATATCCACCTTACCTCAAAATAAGAAAGGTTCTTTTGATGAAAAGTTCAATCGTTTAAAACTAAACGAAGTGAAGGGTTTGGTCTGTACCGCACGAAATAAACCCTGAAATTTGTCACATCCTGCCGGTGAAGGAAGTTCGGACCAGGAGAATTTTTATCAAAAACTGGCAGGAATCTGGCAGGAATAAAAAAACACCTACACAGTTGAATGTGTAAGTGTTTATTTTTATGTTATTTAACCAGGTGGGCCCACCTGGTCCCGATAGCTATCGGGATGAACCAGGGACCTATTGGAATCTTTCAAGCAACTTTTCAGCTATTTCCGGCTTTTCAACAAGGTTCTTCAGATACTTTCTGCTTTTCATATGTTTTATATGTCGTTCAATCAGAATAGCCTGCTGCCTGATTTTACATTCAAGCCGGTAATAAATAATCCAGTCTTCGGCTCGTGTTGTGAATGCTTCCGGTTTGGCATGCTGCAGATGTTCCTCAAACCGGACTTCAGGATTTAAAGTCTGACCGATATAAAAACGGTCGATAAAGGCCAAATAAAGGACATAAACAAAAAAGCTGTTCACAGGCATATAATGAAAAAAGGTTGATCCTTGTAGAATCAACCTTTACTGTCTGTGGGCCCACCTGGTCCTGAACCAATTATTCTACTATTCAATATTTACAAGCGTTTTCAATCATTTGACTTTTGATTGTGTGGTAGATTTGTGGAAATTATTTATTCTTTTTTTCCATTTCTTTCATTTTTCTTATTAGCTGTTCAAATTTAACTTGCGAAATAGAACCACCTTCGTTTATTCCTATACCCATTTCTTCGGCTAAATAATCTAATGAGATCCCCCCATCTGAATGATACATTGATTTTGGGGGTGAATTCAAATTATTAATCGCTCTTTCATCCAGCAAGTTCTTATTTTTAATAAACTCAATAAGTAGGATTAAGTTATCCTTTTCCAATTCAAGTTTATCGTTTTTTCGTTTCAATTCCTCATTTTCAATTTTTTGTAAATCAAATTTACTTATTGAGGTCATACCTCCGGGCTGATCTTCAAAAAAAGATATTACTGGTACATCGAACACTTTTGCAATTTTCTCTAAATTGTTAATTGTTAATGTTTCATTTTCAATTGCTGCATATAGTCCACCTCTAGACATGCCAATTTTTTCAGATAATTGAGTAAAGCTCAATTTCTTCTCAGTTGATAAGTCTTTTA
>CAISRK010000150.1 GCA_903887815.1 uncultured Bacteroidales bacterium
AGAATTAAAATTACAAAATCGTTGTATACTTTTACCCACGTAATCAATAATTTCAATGATAAGTCCCTCATTAAAAATAATTCATTTATCGTACTTTTGAAGTTAAGAACATGGTGTATGAAAAGGATTTCTTTATTGGTACTTGTTTTTTTAATCTTTCATAATCTCAGTGCCCAGGTTGAATTTAAAAGTGCTGGCTTACTTGTTGGGATAAACCAAAAAGCTGAACTTGTTAGACTGGTTAACAGCAGTACCGGGACAAATTATTTACCCGCAGGCAAGCCAGGTTACCTGGTAAGGGTGAAAAACACGGATAAACAAATACTACTTCCCACAGGGTTTAAATTAAGAAAGGACGTTCTTACTTTTACATTCGATGGTGCTACCGAACTCCGGGTAAAAGCAACCGAGAGCGCGGATCACATTCGTTTTGAGGTTATTAAGGTAACGAATCCGGCAAATATCGATTGCATTCTTTGGGGACCTTTTAACACCACCATTGATGAAACGATTGGAGAAGTAGTTGGGGTTGTGTGGGACAAGGATTTTGCCATTGGCATACAGGCGCTGAATTCCAAAACCATAGGAGGTAAATTGACGAACGATGCCGGGGCAACAGCCGGTTTTGCTGGTATAAACGGCTCCACCGCAACAAAAGAAGAGTTTGGGTCGGCGTTGCAGGCATTTTGCATGAACCATACACTAAGCCGCAAACTCGATGTTCCGGGCTTTATGAATTGCCCCATTCAGGGTTTGGAAGGATATACTCTTGAGGGCACAGCAATTGCCCTGTTCGGAACTTCAGCTGGCAATGTGTTGCAAACCATAGGCAGCATCAGCAAAGCCGAAAGCCTCCCCTATCCTGAAATTGAGGGGCAGTGGATAAGAACCTCTCCCGAACGGGGCCGGCCCTACCTGATTACCGAATTTACCGAAGAGAACTTTGATGAAATGCTGCTGCTCACCGAACGACTGGGGTTCTACTGCATTTACCACGAAGGGCCGTTCGAAACCTGGGGGCATTACAGCCTGCTCAAAGATGAATTTCCCCATGGCAGGACCGGTATGAAAGCCTGTGTCGAAAAAGCAACAGCAAAAAACATCAGGGTCGGGGTGCACACGCTCACAAATTTTATTACTACCAACGACCCATTTGTTACCACGAATTCAAACACCGGGCTGATGGCAGCAGGCACTTCGCTGTTAACTGAAATGGCCGATAGTAACACTACCAATATAGCCGTAAATGACACCCTTTATTTTGCGCCCAAATCGAACCTGAATGCTGTACTGATCGGTAACGAAATCATCAGGTACCAGGATGTGACCCGAGAGAAACCCTATACATTACAAAATTGCATAAGGGGTGCCTATGGCACGAAGGCTGTTCCGCATCCGAAAGGAGAAGTTGCCCGGAAACTGATGGATCACGGGTACAATACTTTTTTCCCGGGCTGGGAAATGCAGGACCAGATGATACAAAACCTGGCGGACTTCTTTAATGAAACAGGTGTATCGCAACTGGATTTCGACGGGCATGAAGGTGCGCTTTACACGGGTTACGGGGATTACGGGACCAATTATTTCGCATACGAATTCCTGAAGAGAGTAAATCATACAGTAATCAACGGTTCGAGCATTATCAACCATTTTTACTGGCACAACAACAGCTACATCAACTGGGGTGAACCCTGGTATGCCAGTTTTCGTGAAAGCCAGTCGGAACACCGCTTCAGCCTTCAGCCCTTCTTCGAGCGCAATTATATGCCGCATATGCTCGGGTGGTTCCTGGTTACCCCAAATACTACAATTGAAGATATTGAGTGGATGATGTCGGTGGCAGCAGGGTATAATGCCGGGTACGCGCTGGTAATGAGCCACGATGCCTTTAAAACCAACCCAGATATCGACCGGATTGTTGAAACCATCGTGCGCTGGGAAGAAGCCAAAAAACTGGGGATATTTTCGGAAGCTCAGAATGTGAGGCTAAAAGACCCGAAGAATGATTTCCATCTCGAAAAAGTCGCCGGCAAGGAATGGACCCTTCAGAATTTTGATAAATACCGGTTTGAGCATGCAAAACAGTCGCGGCAGCCCGGCGAGTCTGCTTTCAGCAAATGGGAGTTTGAGAATACATCCGGGGCACAGCCCGTTCACCTGCATATGCAGGTAACAGGCGAAGGTTCAGTGGTGGAGAATATTGATATTGAAGTGGATAACTTCTATAGAGTCAGCATCCCAGCGACAGTTAAAAAAGGAGAATCACTGGTTTGGGACGGCTCGCAACAGGTAAAACATTTCAATGAAAAAGGAAAACTCATCAAATCAATTGCTATATACAACAGCTTGCCTGATTTAAAAAAAGGTCCTCATTCGATAAAAATCCAGGCCGCAAAAATGGAAGGCGACGAGCCTGTTATAAAAGGAGTGGTCAGGTTAAAGGGCAGCCTGGAGACAATCAAATTATAAAAAGAGTGCGAGCATAACTGCCGCTGTCTAGGAGCAGGCATAGTTAAAGAACCCGGAAGCTGAAATTATGCACAGCCAGTTATGGCAGTTGGGCTCGCCGGCAGCATTTTTTTCGTCCGCACTTTAACCCTGTTCTTGCCTTTTTGTTTCGAAATCTTTTTCCGGAACCTGATCTGCCGGCCGATAAATTGATTGTCAGAAATTGGTCGGATTTCATTTATTCTTGAGTACCTTTAATGGCTCCTTAACCTCGAAATCATGAAAACCCAGGATGCTCCGTCCGGTCTTTCCCGGCTATTGCCTGTAGTATTATTTTTTCTTTTATATTTTATTAACCAGCCGGCACAGTCACAAGTTCAGCAATTTGAATTTTACCGGCTAAATATCCCACCAGGCTGGGTTTACGATGCCCCGAATTCGAACGGCAGGTTTTTTACCTTTAACTATATGGGCGCAGGCAATGCTCCAGGGTATATTGTGCAACTGGAGAAAGAAACAACACCATGTGGGTCAAAAAAGGAATTAAACAAGGCTATGCGTGCCATCTTCTCTAAAATGTACGGCACTGACGAACAAATCGACAAATATAGCCAGGAAAGCGAATACAGCGTTTTGGGTGACCCGAATTGCCATATGATGTCGTATGCAGCGAAAACTACGGGCGAAAGGACTTCCATCTTCAGCCCGCTTGTTAACGGGCACATGGTGCATATTTATATTACGGATAAAACAAACGCAGGCAGCAACACACAGGCTCCGCCCAACAATGGGAAACTGATAGGTATTACCAAACTCAATCAAATCAGTTTACGTCCCGAAGCTTTAGCATTTTTCAGCGCTCTTCAGGCAAGCAGGCAGGTCAGTTCTCCTGTTGCGACAGTTACAGAACCTGCCATTGTCGAAAGCCAGGCTATTACGAAACCGCAGAGTAATACCGCGAACAAAACTCCGGACCCGGCTACGGCTGTTACCGCGGGTGGTACGGAATCAATAGCAGGGATGTATAGGACTGACTGGGCCGAAATGACGTTGGTGCAATCAGGAAACAAGGTGAAAGGAACCTACAAATTTTCCGGGGGAAATCTCGAAGGGACGCTCGAAGGACACACGCTCGAAGGGATGTGGTACCAGACTAACGGGAAAGGCCGGTTCCGGTTTGAGTTCGACAATGGCTTCAGCACATTTACAGGCAAATTCGGGTACAACGATGAAGAACCTTCCAAAAGCTGGAATGGAACCAAAACAGCAGAAATGCCGGGAACTGTTACACAGGCAAATGCAGGAAATCCTGCGGCAACAGGAAATGAAAACGGGAAGCAAAACCAGTCAGGTCAAATTAATCCGGCTGAAAGCCCCGACAACAAGAATAATGTTATTGCTGCCGGAAACCCGATAATGCCAGCAGAAAAAGAGAAACAAGTACAAAACCAGGCGGTCGAGCAAGAAAAGAATAAGGAGGCTGCAGGAAGTAAAACCATGAATATTCCACCACCCTCATTGGCAATCGGAAAAATCAATTTTGAATCGGATATTGATTTTGCTACTATGACAAGCGCACAGTATACAGGGGCTGTTTCCATGGCCATGGAAGGAATGAGGCTTCTGTATGGTGAGATGCCCGACAGCGAGGAAGTCAAATTTGAAAAAACATGGCTTCCTTTGTTCAAATACCCTTGCAAAGAAGTGGTTGAATATTTGAATAAGGTTAATCCATTGATTTCAAAATTCCTGGCAGTCCGCGAAGCTATGGCTTCCGAAATGGAAGCCTACAATGCAGCTTCCATGGAGGTAACCGCGGCAATGGCTGAAGATGATCTGGACCAGGTAGCTGCAACCATGCAGGAAATTGAGATTACAGTTGCCAATCTGAATACCCTTCAGCTGCAGATGCAGGAGATAGTTGATGCAATAAGTTCGCTTGGCAATCCACCAGATCCGGATGCCCTGGCCGAAAAACGGCAGAAATTACACCGCAAAGCGCTGAGCATGATTTCTGCTGACAACTTCCCTTTCGAAGGCGAATGGGAAACCGAAGCCGGGAATCATATCCTGATGAGAGTTTTGAAAGCATACGACGACGGGAAAGTACTTGTTTACTGTTTCCCGGTCACAACTTTACAGGAATGGGAAGAAAAAGGTATTGACATCACTCAGCCGGGCATCAGCTACGATGAAAACAGGAAAGGAATGACAATGGTACCGGGAATTTATGACCTGCTCAAGATCTTTGAGCCACTCGACGACGGCTCCTGGGCCGAACTCGACTGGAGTTTCGTGCGTATTGTAAGCATATATTCCCCTGCCGATAATAATGAGATTGATATACTGCAATATACCCCACCCAACGAATTATCGGATGAACCGCATGTATCGAAGTACTCACTCACAAAAACGAAGGAAACATATGAGGTGCCACCGGTATTACCGATCGACAGTAAACCGGCCAAATGGGCGCAACTGCAGGCTATAGTACCCGAACGCAAGTGGGACAAAAACAAATATGACCAATACCAGCGATGGACTACCGAGTACCCCGAAGATTTGCCTATGGCAATCCAGGGTGGGCCAACTCCGCAGCAGGAACGGATGAGATTTTACCTGAAAGAAAAAGCACAAATTGAAGCCGAGGATAAGGCCCTGAAAGAAAGAGGAGTTGTGCTTGATACAACCACAATATTGTATATGGCCCGGATTAACTGGGGTGTGGATGGTGTACCGGCTTCCGAACGGCCCCATCTTGAGCAGGAGTTACTTGCAAAAAGGGGAAATGAAAAGAAAAAAGAGATTGAATCCTTTTATGATTCAAAAATACAGGAGCTTAATACCAGGTATGCTGATCTTTTCGAGCCGGTTGACCCTGCTGATGCTCCGAAACCTGAAGTTACAAATGAACTGATTGATTACCTGAAATCGCTCAAAGAATGGGAAACTGCCGAAGCCATTAAGAAGCAGCAGGAAGAAGAGATAAAGTTTCATGAGAATAACGTAAAGTACTTCAATCAGAATATCGAATCCCTTAAAGCGAGGTTAAGCGAAGGGGGTAATTCGCTCAATAAAGATACCCGCGACCGAATGGAACGAGACCTGCTTTACCAGCTTGATTCAAGGCAAAAGGAGGAAGATGCTATAATGAGCACCAAAACCGGACAGTATGTGCACACACGAACTGATCTCGATGCCAAGAATATGCAGATGATGATGGCATCGGGCATGAAGATGGCCGAAAAAGCGCACCAGGAAAAACGAACCTGGGAGAGGTTACCACAGCTGATTTTAATGGCTGATCCGGCTGATCGTGCCAGGCTGACCGATTTTGTCCAGAAAAACTGCTACGAACCGGGCACAAACAAACTCGATCCTGAGCGTGTACTACAGGTTGAAAAAGCGATCAGGGGCCAGGTTGACGATCAGCTTGCCCTCAAGGCTAAACAAACCCAGGAGGATGCTGACCTTGCCGAAGCAAAGTTAACTGCCCTGGAGTATGTTAAAACAGGTGCTGATGTATCCTTATTAATTTTATCGACAGTAGCACCTGTTTGTTATGCATATACTGCACCCAATGCCATTGCCATGGGAATGCGGATTACCAGGGCGGCAAGGCTTTTCACTGCATACCAGGGAATAACCGGAACATGCGAAGGAGGATTAAAGGAAGGATTTGTGAGGGCAGCCAGCACCTACAACTCAGCCACCATGATGGCAAATGCCGCCCTCAACGGCTACCACCAGGGAGTTCTTAATCAGCTGGAGGAAAATGCGAAAGATCCGTCAAAAGCCAAAACAGATGAAACTTCAGCCGGGTTATGGAACATGGGCTGGGAAATCGGTAAGGAAGCATTACGGACCATTGTATTTAAGACTGCTTTAGGGGCAATTCTGCCGGCCAAACCCAACTCAGGACCAGCACAATGGGGAGATGTTGCAAATGCAAAAGGAAAGCCTGCAGGCACATCGCAGCAGCAATGGCCTACCATCCGGCAGCAGCTCAACGAAGCAAACTTTGTTTCGCGCCAGGCTGACGGACGCGCCAAAGTATCCCTTTTTCAAGAAAGGGCTCGTAAACTGGCCGAAGCTGGCAAGGCGGGTGCTCCGAAAGAAGAAATCCTTCAACTAAGGGCCGACATGGAGAATGCCTATACCGTTGTAAAGACCGATTATTTTGCCAAGATGCATGTTAACGCACTTGCAAGGCAGGGCGATTCGAAAACAACAGCTTATTATAATTCCTGTGAACGGAAATACTTGTCGCAGCTTACCGCCGCCGTCGATGGCGAGATGGCAGCAGCCGGGTATAACAAGCAGCAGTATCAATCCTATTCAAATTCTTCATCAAAGGGCAAAGCAGGCATGGACCTTGATTTCGGTGTCGTTGAACCGCCAAGGTATATTATTGATGCCGGTGGAAAAAAAATCCCGAATCCCGAGCATATAGCATGGAGGCAGAATATTACGCAAACCATGGATGGCATAACTGTTCGACGCTCACCCGAAGACCTTCGGGTTGCCGGACAATCCGCCCTCGAAAAAGCATTCGAAAAAACGTATGGAAGACCAGCAGGTGAAGCAATGGTTCAGTTTACAACCTCCTATCACCCCGAAGCATACCGCGACCTGGCATGGCTTGGAAGGAAAGGCTCAAAATCAGCTATGGTATTCGAAACTGACAAAGCATGGGTGCAACAGGCAGCGGATGTTTCAGCATTCAAAGTGAACAAAATTCCGGTTGACCATCCCGAACTTGGTTACTACGGTCAACTGCAGGAACAAATGCGCGGGCTTACAAAGGATTTCGATACCAAGATACAACCCATGCTCCGCCTGAAAGCCAAATCCAATCCCGAAGCAACACAACACCTGACTGAACTGCGTAATACAATGAATGATTTTGCACAAAATAAAATCGGTCCACTCGAAGCCGACCGTAAAATAATGGAACTCACCGGCGGGAAAGGTATAGCAGAAGTTGCCGAACAACTCGGAGTAGCCATGAAATCGTTAAGGTCGGCATTTAAGTAAAACTGTGATTGCAAATATAAGCCTGAACCCGAACACAAAAAAAGCCCTCATTTCTGAGAGCTTTTTTATGAATACTTTTAGAATTTATTTTCCGATCCTTACGTCAAGTCCGACTGCAACTAGCCAGGTTGTTTTTGCATACTTTTCGTTTACTGGAACGCTTGTTGCACCAAGCAGGTGGGTATAGTTTTTCTCACCATCCTTGTATTTTGTATACATACCGGCAAGGTTAAGATCGAACCTGTCGCCAAAACCAATCTGGCAACCGCCCCCAACAGAACCTGTCGAAAGGCTGTAGCTCAAATCCGACTGATACGCTTCCGATACACCGGTCATTGTTCCCTGGTATCCGGCACTTACAAGAAAATTATCCGTTATGTTATATTCGAGGCCAACGGCATACTCATAAAAGTTTTTGTCGATAACTTTATCGTTCGCAATCGGGAGGCCGCCTGAAGTCTTGCCGTAATCAGCAGTCTTGTCCCAGTAATAATTGATACCCAGTGAAGCAACGAACTTCTTTGTAACAGGGTAGGAAAGTCCGACTGATAACATGGCTGGCATGTCGGAACGGGATGTAGCACCATTAGGGAACATACCTGTACCATCAATTGCAGTTTCGTTTGTGAGGGTAAGTTTTGTAATCATCTCGTATTTGATGGCTACAGTAAGTTTTTCAGCAAAGGTCATGTTAGCACCAAAAATCGGGGTATAACCTGTACCGGTTTGAGTTGCATCCACTTCGGCATCGCCTGTTTTAGCAGCAAGGCCATTCATCTGCCAGGCAGCATCACCAGTCTGTTTTGCAACTGTGCCATAGATAACCTGCGACTGGGCAATCGGGGTACTTGCTGATTGTCCGGCAGCAACAAGAGCGCCTTCGAACTGTGCCTGCTGAGTTGCAGTTATAAGGTTCATTGCTTTAGCCTGAGCGAAAGTAAGTGATCCTGCTCCATGAGCATTCAATTGGGCAGCACCCTGGGCAGCACCCAGGTACTGGGCCGATACTGCACTGTAATATCCTGCACGTTCTGTTCCGAAATCCTTTGCTTTAACGAATGTTCCGTTGTAGGCCGTTCCGGCAACAACAGGATTAATCTGTATGTTCCTGAGCGCCCCCACATATGTGTTTTTAGCTGAGACCGAGCGTAAACCTGCGAAAACCGAAAATGAGTTACATACCTCGTACGAAAGTCCAAACTGGTATCCAAAATAAACCGAGGTTCCTTCAAAATTGATATCGGCTTTATAATCCGTTACACCAAAAGTAGGTTTCAGCGAAGGTACAAGATCGGAAATAGCCATTTCGAATGATGGCAATCCTTTATCGTATGTGGCGCCACCGCCGCCGCCGACTGGATTAAACCCAAATGAGAAAGCCAGTTTATCCATTTTATAAACTGCATAGACACCTGGAAATACAGGAGCTGATACTTTTCCTGTGTAGAGGGCATTAGGAGTATCGTGAAGGTAAGGATAATTGTTGGTCACATCCTTGGTTTGGAAAATAGATTGATTGTTCAGCGATAAGTAAAATCCATTTTTCAGCTTTGTTAAGCCTGCCGGATTGTAATAAACAGCATCAATTCCCAGGCAGGCGTTCCGGGCGAGCATACGCGCGTATGCGGCACTTTGGTTGGTATTGGTCATAATACCGCCTGCCATCAGGCTTGTGCTCAGGAGTGCTGCAGCAAAAACAAGGAGTAATGATTTTTTCATTTTGTAGGTTTTGGTTAATAATTTGACTTTTTTTCAGTTTGAGTCAGCCAAAATATATACATTTTTCGATAATTCCAAATAAAATTGAATTTCAACATCTTACAAATTACCAATCATCAACAAAGTCAGGTGTTTACATATATCAAAAAGATGATTTTTTTATTCACACCGTATTAACAATTTCAGCTGATCGTATAAGTCATCATACTTGTTGTCTGAATAAATGACTAATTTGAAATAAAGAATTCAAATAAAACGGTTTAAGTATAGTGCTAATCCAGAGGCACAATCCGGCGATTTCATGGATCTGAATTTTTATCTCCATTACCGGGAAAAGCAATTCATTTTATAAAAAAAGGCAATTTGAACCCATTTATCCTGTCCCGGAATGATTTCAAAACCTACATAAAATTATGACTTTACCTTGTTTCGTTCTATAATCGTTTATAATCAGTACATTGCAGGCCAATTCAAGAGTTTTCAAAAAATTTAAAGATTTTTTACGGCTCCTATTGCCCGAATAAAAAAAAGTATTACCTTTGCAGCCTCAAAAATCAGAATGGTCCGTTCGTCTAGGGGTTAGGACGTCAGGTTTTCATCCTGGTAACAGGGGTTCGATTCCCCTACGGACTACTAACAACATTTTAAAGTTTAACAATGGCAAATCACAAGTCATCCTTAAAAAGGATCAGGGCAAACGACAAAAAAAGGCTTCGTAACCGCTATTATGCAAGAACTATGCGTAATGCTATTAAAGGCTTTCGTGAATTAGAAGACAAAAAAACGGCGTCAGAAAAACTGCCTTCACTTGTTTCTCTGATTGATAAACTTGCAAAAAAGAGTATCATTCACAAAAACAAAGCAGCGAACCTAAAGTCGAAGCTCACTAAAAAAGTGAACGCACTCTAATTTTAAAAAAAACATTGCCTGCAAAAGCCTCTGCATGCAGGGGCTTTTGCGTTTTGTGTACTTTTGTATTATAATCTGCGTTATTCATTATTTAAAGCCTGGAGCTATGGATAAAATATCCAGAATTTCAATCAAGGACTGGGCCAACGATGATAAACCCCGTGAGAAACTCCTGCACAAAGGCCCGTCTGCCCTTAGTAATGCTGAATTAATTGCAATCCTGATCGGATCGGGAAACACCGAAGAATCCGCTGTAGCCCTTTCGAAACGAATACTGAACGAACTGAACGACAACCTTGCCGAATTAGCCCGCCTCACGATTTCCGACCTCAGGAAATACAAAGGCATAGGCGAAGCCAAAGCAATTACAATTGCAGCCGCTCTCGAACTTGGCAGGAGAAGAGGCACTGCAGTGCTGAATGAGAAGTCGCAGGTGAAAGACAGCAAATCGGCCTATATTCTTTTCCAGAAAGAACTGGGCGACCTGAACTATGAGAATTTCTGCATCATCCTTTTAAACCGGGCCAATAAAGTTCTGAAAACGATCAGGATCAGCGATGGCGGAATAACCGGTACTGTGGTCGACCAGCGAAAAGTTTTTAAAATTGCCCTCGATAACAATGCAACTTCCATAATACTCGGGCATAATCACCCTTCGGGCCAGATTACACCCAGTACTGCAGATATTGACCTGACACGAAAAATGAAAGCTGCAGGGGAAACCCTCGACCTGCAGGTTCTCGATCATATTATTGTCGGCGACGGAAATTATTATAGTTTTGCAGATGAAGGACTCATTTAATTTCGGATTTCGGATTTCGGATGTCGGATGTCGGATGTCGGATGTCGGATGTTGAAGGGGACGAGGGACGAATTACAATTAATGAATCACGAATTGTTAACGAAATGTAGATTTTGTTACTTGGACTTGAAATTTGGAACTTGGATTTTGGGACTTAACTTTCATTATAAACGAATAGAATGCTGAAAATAGTAACCGTTGTGGGGGCAAGGCCTCAGATTATTAAAGCTGCGGCGCTAAGCCGTGCAATAAGGAATTCCTTTTCGGGTGAGATTAACGAAATAATAATCCATACCGGTCAGCATTATGATGAAAATATGTCGCAGGTGTTTTTCGATGAACTGGGTATTCCGGCCCCTCATATTAACCTAAACATAGGTTCGGCTTCGCATGGCAAACAAACGGCCCTGATGATACAGGGAATTGAAGAAGTTCTTTTATCCGAAAGACCTGATTTTTTGGTTCTTTATGGTGATACCAATTCAACGCTCGCCGGTGCTGTAGCTGCTAGCAAAATCCATATCCCCGTGGTGCATATTGAGGCAGGACTCCGTTCGTTCAATAAAAGTATGCCGGAGGAAATTAACCGCATCATATGCGACCACGCCTCTACCCTATTGTTCGTGCCAACAGCAACAGGCTTACGAAACCTGCAAATAGAAGGCTTTTCAACAGTAAATATGCCACCCTATACGGCCGATAATCCCGGTGTTTTCCATTGTGGCGATATTATGTTCGACAACCTGGTGTATTTCAG